>JBGQAS010000240.1:0-4074 GCA_041494435.1 Anaerolineaceae bacterium
TTCAAGAAATTGCGCACCGAGGTGGATGTGCTAACCCTGACCGCGACGCCTATCCCGCGAACGCTGTATATGGCATTGACCGGGGTCAGGGATATCTCGGTCATCAATACGCCCCCTGCAGAACGACAACCGGTCGTTACTCATATTGGACCGTATTCTGAAAAATTAGTACGGCGAGCTGTTCTGAGAGAACTGGAACGCGGCGGGCAGATCTTTTTCCTGCACAACCGAGTCCAAACCATCGATGCAATGAAACATCACCTGCACAAGCTGGTCCCAGAAGCCAAAATCGGAATTGCCCATGGTCAAATGCCAGAGACAGAATTGTCCGAGGTGATGTTGGATTTTACTCACGGAAAGATCGACATCCTCCTGTGCACATCCATCATTGAATCCGGTCTGGATATCCCCAATACCAACACGTTAATCGTTGACCGGGGCGATACCTTCGGTTTGGCTCAACTCTATCAACTTCGAGGGAGGGTGGGGAGGAGTGCGCAACGAGCCTATGCCTATTTCTTCCGCCACCGCCTCAAAGCCCCCACGGCGGAAGGGCAGGAACGACTGGAGATCATCGCTGAAAACACCCAACTGGGTTCGGGTTATTCCATCGCCATGCGCGACCTGGAAATGCGAGGTGCCGGGGATCTATTGGGCAACCGGCAACATGGGTTCATCGCTGCGGTGGGCTTTCAGTTGTATTCTCGAATGCTCGCACAATCTGTACGACAACTGCGCAAGCAAACAGGAACCCAAGGATTAATCGGAACGGAGAAAGCATTCAAGGAACTCAGGGAGATGGTGAACGTGGATCTGCCCATCTCGATTGGCATCCCGCTAGATACTGTGCCCGAACAAACCCAACGCCTGCGCTTGTACCGCAGGATGGCTGACCTGCAAAGTGAAGCTGAAGTGGATGCCCTGAAAGATGAATTCAAAGACCGCTTTGGGAAGCACCCCGGTGAGGTCGAGAACCTGTTTTATTACTTGCGCGTGAGAGCCAAGGCCGAGGCTACCGGGTTGAGTTCCGTTTCTGCAGAAGGAGACCAAATTGTGCTGAGGTTCCCCACGCTACCCGAAGGGATGGAAAACCGGCGCCTGCCCAACCTGGAACAAGCCCGGGCGGGGAAGAACTCTTATTGGATGCCGTTCACGCAGGATGACGACTCCTGGCAGGGGAAATTGCTGGATTTACTGGATTCGATCAAAGAATTACGGATTTCATAGAAATCACCAATAAATCTGTGATAAACTAGACCAATAGAACATACATTCTTATCCTATGGAATTCAAACTTCGCTCTCCTTATCAGCCAACAGGCGATCAACCGGAAGCCATCAAGCAACTTTTAGAAGGCATAAAGAAAGGTTACCGCGACCAGGTCCTGCTCGGTGCAACCGGCACGGGCAAGACGTTCACCATTGCCAATATTGTCCAGCAATTGCAAATGCCTGCATTGGTGATGGCGCACAACAAGACCCTGGCTGCGCAGTTGTATGCCGAGTTCAAAGAATTCTTCCCCGAAAATGCAGTCGAATACTTTGTTTCGTATTATGACTATTACCAACCTGAAGCATACGTTCCGCGGCATGACCTCTACATCGAAAAAGAAACGGACATAAATGAAGATATCGAGCGGTTGAGACTTTCTGCCACCACCGCTTTGA
This sequence comes from Anaerolineaceae bacterium, assembly GCA_041494435.1. Lineage (GTDB taxonomy): Bacteria > Chloroflexota > Anaerolineae > Anaerolineales > Anaerolineaceae > JBGQAS01. The sequence continues at coordinate 1,668 of JBGQAS010000240.1, forward strand.
TGTCTCGCAAAGATGTGATCATCGTGGCCTCGGTCTCCTGCATCTATGGCTTGGGAAGCCCGGAAGAGTACAACCGCGGGGTAATCCAGCTGGATGCGGGCAGTGTATATCGAAGGAATGCCCTGCTGCGACAGTTGATCGAAGCCCAGTACCAGCGCAACGATATGGAACTCCGCCAAGGTGTGTTCCGGGTGAGGGGAGACACTCTTGAGATATTCCCTGCCTATGAAGAGAACAGGGCGTACAAAATCGCTTTCTTCGGGGACGAGATCGAACGGATGATGCAGTTCAATCCCACCACGGGTGAAATCCTGGAGGAACCAGAGCAGATATTCATCTACCCTGCCAAGCACTACATCACCCAGGAAGAACGCCTGAAATCCTCAATCAAGAATATCGAAGCTGAGCTTGAAGAGCGGATCGCGTATTTTAAGAAAAATGACCGCCTGCTGGAAGCGCAACGTATCGAGCAACGCACTCGATATGACCTGGAAATGCTCAAAGAGGTTGGATATTGCTCCGGGATCGAAAACTATTCCCGCCAGATCGATCAACGCACGCCGGGTTCACCACCCTGGACCCTGGTGGATTACTTGCCATCCAACTACCTGCTCGTGCTGGATGAATCTCACATGAGCGTTCCCCAGATCCGCGGAATGTACCATGGTGACCGTTCGCGCAAGGAAACCCTGGTGGATTATGGCTTCCGATTGCCTTCTGCCCTGGATAACCGTCCTTTGACCTTCGAAGAGTTCGAAAAGCGGATGGGTTTTACCATCTACACCTCGGCTACTCCGGGTCCTTACGAAATGAACAAAGCCGACCAGGTGGTTGAACAGATCATCCGACCTACCGGTTTGGTGGATCCTGCAGTGACCATCCGACCAACTGCGGGGCAGGTGGATAACCTGATCGGTGAGATCAAGCAACGTGTGGAAGTGGGAGAGCGCGTCCTGGTGACGACGCTCACCAAGCGCATGGCGGAAGACCTGGCTGATTACCTGATGGAAATGGGCATCAAAGTCCAATACCTGCATTCCGAAGTGGAAACCCTGGAACGGATCACCATCTTGCGCGACCTGCGAATGGGGTTATATGATGTGGTTGTAGGGATTAACCTTCTCCGTGAAGGCTTGGATCTGCCTGAAGTTTCTCTCGTGGCGATCCTGGACGCGGACAAGGAAGGCTTCCTGCGCTCGGATACAGCCCTCATTCAAACCATCGGTCGAGCTGCCCGCCATATCCATGGCGAAGTGATCATGTATGCCGATAAGGTAACCGACTCGATGAAACGAGCCATCGATGAAACTTCCCGGCGAAGGGCGAAACAGGTGACGTTCAATAAGGAACACGGGATTGAACCGGTGGGGATCATCAAGGCCGTGTATGACCTTACCGAACGACTGAAGGCCAGCTACCAGACAAGTGAAAAGAGAGCCGAGTATGCCGGCAAACAGAGCGTCGCCACCATGCCCAAGGACGAGATCAAGCGGGTTTTGAAAGAGCTGGAGAACCAGATGAAAGCCGCTGCCAAGGAATTGGAATTCGAACGAGCGGCAGCGTTGCGTGACCAGATCCTTGAGATCCGAACGATCGAAGCGGAAGCATCGAACCTGCCGCCATGGAAAAAGGTTCAAATCCTTTCAGGTGAATTGGATCCTGAAGAGGAAGAAGTTCAGAAGAAGTAAAGAATTAGGAGAGTTTGTAAAAAAGACACAGCAATGTTGTGTCTTTTTTTTAGGCTGTTCTTTCCACCCGAAAAATGGTGAACTCCCCAGTGCTATTGGACCATTCAGGGTTCAGACTTTCCACGATGCTGCCTCGAGGACCAGGATTCAATAGACTGTAAAAGGAATCAAGCGCGGAGCGATCCCCTTCGGCTAAAACTTCAACATTTCCATCCCAGGTGTTCCGCACCCAACCGGTCAGGTTCAGGCGAAAAGCTTGCTCCAGGACGAAAGCCCGAAAACCCACTCCCTGGACACGGCCTTTGATCATTACATGCAACCGCTGGTGAGAATCAGCTGTCATCGTCTTCGGGGAGATCGTCTTCTTCCTCGATCTCATCTTCCAAGCGGATTATATGGTCCAGGTCTTTCTTGTGAGGAGGCTTGATCTCGAGGATTTCCTTGATGGGCATGTCTTCAGTGAAAGCCAGGTTATCCAGGGCTTCCTGCAGAAATTCAGTTTCCTCGTCGTCTGCAGCGTCTTCCAACATCTTTTCAATCGTGGGGCGAACGCCTTCTCCACCAATCTTGGAAAGCGACCAGACGATGGCATTTTTCAGATCTTCATCTTCAACGCCAGTTTCAAGCATCTCCAAAAGTCGTTGGCTGGCCGATTTGAGTTCAATTTCACCTACCGCCTGGATGGCTTCTATTTGGACATCCTCATCTTTTGAATTCAA
>JBGQAS010000064.1:0-8093 GCA_041494435.1 Anaerolineaceae bacterium
ATCACCTGGTTTTTCTTCCGAATCCTCCTTTCCGTAATTTGGTGGGAAGTTGTTTTGCCGCGGATTGGTTTCCGCCGGCGGGTTGAAAAAACTCGAGCCGAGCGGCTGAGGAAAATTGCTGCCAGTTTCCGCAAAACTGCCATCCGTATGGGCGGTGTGATGATCAAAGTCGGTCAATTCCTTTCTGCCCGACTGGATGTACTCCCGCGAGAGATCACAGATGAATTGACCGGTCTTCAGGATGAGGTTGCTCCCGAAAAATTTGACGACATTCGTGAAATCGTTGAAGCCGAGTTTGGAGTAAGGTTGGAGGAACGATTTACTGATGTCAGCGAAACTCCAATGGCTTCCGCTTCCATTGGACAGGTGCATTGTGCTCATTTATGCGTGAAAGATGAACAGGGTGTTCCTTGCCCGTCAGTGGTTGTAAAAGTTCAGCGCCCGCATATTCATGAAATTGTAGATGTGGACCTGGATGCCATCCGCACCGTAGGAAGATGGTTGATGCGCTGGAAGACCATTAAAAAGCACGTGAACATTCCGGGGTTGATCGAGGAATTTAACCGCACAACCTATGAAGAAATGGATTATCTCCATGAGGGCAAGAACGCGGAGGTCTTTGCCGAGAACTTTAAAGATGACCCGAAGATCCGCGTGCCGAAGATCATCTGGAGTCACACCACGGGACGTGTTCTCACCCTGGAAGATGTCAGTTCCATAAAGATCACCGATTACGCCGCCATTGAAGTTGCTGGGATTGATCGGGCTGAAGTGGCGGATCGACTGGTGGATACCTATTTCACCCAGATCTTCGAGGATGGTTTTTTCCATGCCGACCCTCATCCGGGAAATCTTTTTGTCTTGCCAACTCCAACACCTGACGATCCCAAAGCCTTCGTCTTGACCTTCATTGATTTTGGAATGACCGGTACTTTGCAGAAGGATGTGTTCACCGGTTTGCGCGAGATCCTCCTGGCGGTAGGCACACAAGATTCAAAGAGGATGATCCGAGCATTTCAAACCATGGATTTATTGCTTCCTAATGCAGATCTGGATCTACTGGAGCGCGCAACACGGCGTGTGTTCGAACGCTTCTGGGGGAAACCCACACGCGAAATGATGAACATTAAGAATGATGAAGCCCAAGATTTCTACGAAGAATTTGGCAGCCTGATGTACGATATGCCTTTCCAAATCCCCAACAACCTGATCATGTTCGGGCGCTGCATGGGTATCCTTTCTGGTATGGCATCGGGTCTGAATCCAGACTTCAACCTCTTCAGCCGCTTAACTCCCTATATCGGAAAACTGGTGGATGTCGAAAAGGGTGCCTCAGGTACCTTCAAAGTGGTCTGGGATGAGATCCTCAACATTGGCAAGGTCCTGCTGGCATTCCCCCAAAAAGCAGATTCTCTATTGAACCGAATCGAATCCGGCAAGGTGGAAGTGAAAACACCCGAGCTTACCAATCGAATGACCAGGTTGGAACGTTCGGTGCGTAAAGCTGCAGAAGCTATCGTTTTTGGGGTTTTCTTGTTGGGCGGAGTCCAGCTATATTTGGGCGGACAGATGCCGTTGGCATATGGTTTCGGTGGGGCAGCGCTTTTCACTTTACTTTGGTTGTTGCTGGGGAAATAGATCAAGCCTTCTCGCTCTACAAGGATTAATTATCGGGGCTCGGGATTTGTAAATCAAATCAGGGTAGATTGATGTTGGCCTTTGTAGCAGGGGATAAGCCTTGTTGATTTTGATCGCGTTATGAGTGAAAAAATATCGATTAGGTTTTCATAACTACAATCAAATACGTTTCTAATCCCTCAGTCCTACTATTAATGAGTTGGAAGAAAAGCGGATTGATTTCTTGATGTTGAAAGGGGCAAGAATGTCTTCTGAAAAATCGAAAAATAAAAAAAGTGATCCTTATGCGAACCATGAGGACCATTCTGTTCAGCCATCTCATTCTCCCACTCCCAATGGTCATGTTGAAACACATCATCATGATATGGGAACCGAAAAGGTTTCGATGAAGATGTCAGAAACCCAGCCCATGGATCACTCTGCCATGTCGTATAACATGGACCATTCTGCTCACCAGATGATGCAAATGGAAGAACCTGGTGGCTCGATGCCAGAGGATCATGCCATGTCTCATGCGGAGCATGTCGATCATACCGGGCATGAGCAGTTGTTCCGAAGACGTTTTTGGATTAGCCTGCTTCTCTCCATCCCTGTCTTGCTCTTCAGCCAGACTCTTCAAAAGTTGCTCAAGTACTCCATGCCAATCTTCCCGGGAAGCCGCTGGATCGAGCCAATATTCGCTGTGGTTGTATTCATCATTGGTGGTTTGCCGTTCTTACGCATGGCTGTACCAGAATTGCAGGAACGCAAGCCGGGTATGATGATGCTGATTTCTCTCGCCATAAGCGTTTCTCTCATTTACAGTGTGGCTGCCTTATTCCTGCCATCCGGTGATACTTTCTTCTGGGAGTTGGTTACCCTCATCGACATTATGCTCCTGGGTCATTGGATTGAAATGCGCAGTGTACGTCAAGCCTCTGGCGCACTGAATGAACTTGCCAAGTTGTTGCCTGACCAGGCTGAAAGACTGCTCCCAGATGGCACAACGGAAACTGTCCCGGTGGGCCAATTAAAAGTAGGTGATGTGGTCCTTGCACGTCCTGGCACCAGCATTGCTGCCGATGGTGAAGTGATTGAAGGTGATTCTGATGTAAATGAATCCATGATCACGGGCGAATCGCGACCAGTGAGTAAAAAGATTGGCGGCAAGGTGATCGCAGGCACGATCAATGGTGATGGCAGCTTGCGTGTTAAGGTAACCGCCATCGGGGATGCAACCGCACTAGCCGGCATCATGCGCCTAGTTCGTGACGCGCAGCAGAGCAAGTCACGCACTCAACTCCTCGCTGATAAAGCGGCAGGCTGGTTGTTCTATATTGCCCTGGGGGTGGCAGCACTAACCGGGATTATCTGGACGATTGCCATAGGGTTTAATGTCGAGGTGATTGCTCGGGTTGCAACAGTACTGGTTATCGCTTGCCCTCACGCCCTGGGACTGGCTGTCCCCCTGGTTGTAGCCATCACCACTTCGATCGGTGCAAAGAACGGGATCCTCGTGCGTGATCGGCATGCCTTGGAAGAAGCTCGCTTATTAAACACGATAGTTTTCGATAAAACCGGCACGCTCACAAAAGGCGAGTTTGGTGTCGTCGAACAGGGAATAGCCAAAGATGGGGATAAAGAGAAAATGCTTTCTTTGGCAGCTGCTATCGAAGGTGATTCGGAGCATACTATTGCCCGCGGGTTGAGAAAGACAGCTGAAGAACATAATTTGCCAAAATTGAAGGTGGCAGATTTTGAAGCGCTCAAAGGTAGGGGAGTCAAAGCGAAGTGGGAGAATCATACAGTTTACGTGGGGGGTCCCCAACTGCTTGAAATGCTGAAATTAAAGTCACCCGGTTGGGCGATCGATTTTGAACATCAGGCTAGTGACAAAGGTCAAAGTGTGGTCTATCTGATTGTTGATAACGACCTTGTTTCCAGTTTTGCCCTGGCGGATGTTATTCGTCCAGAAAGCAAGCAGGCGGTGGATGCATTACACAAAATGGGGTTGAAAGTAGCTATGCTGACTGGTGACAGCCAATCTGTAGCTGAAACAGTGGCAAAGGAACTGGGGATTGACACGGTGTTTGCGGGAGTGCTGCCTGAGAACAAGGAGAACAAGATAGGTGAATTGCAAAAGGAGGGGAAACGCGTGGCGATGGTCGGCGATGGGGTTAATGATGCTCCTGCTTTGACACGTGCAAATATCGGTATTGCCATTGGCAGTGGTACTGATGTGGCGATTGAATCGGCGGGTATCATCCTGGTCAGGAGCAATCCACTGGATATCGTCAAGATCATAGAGCTTAGCCGAGCCAGTTATCGCAAAATGATGCAGAATCTGGCCTGGGCGACTGGCTACAACGTGATCGCCCTGCCGCTGGCAGCTGGTGTGTTGGCTCCGATTGGTATTCTCCTTTCACCGGCTCTTGGGGCAGTGTTCATGTCGGTGAGCACCATTATTGTCGCAATCAATGCGCAGCAGTTAAGGTTGCACCAGCTGGTGGGTTAGCGGTAGCTTCAGAGACAAGTTAGGGTATACTTTTTATCTCCCACCTTTCTCCATAGAGAGAACCTTTGGTTATGGTTTGTCCTGTTGGAATTGGCTTGATACATTCTAGCTGGATTACCAAATCTTCATTATCTCCAAAAAATGTTTTCTTTAAAAATCATGAGCTAAAAAAAACTAACACTGGTTTTCTCATCTTTGCTTGGGCTATAATCAATTCAGAAGGGTGTTATACCGAGAAAATGGGAAAAAATAACTTCCTAATTGATATGGATGGTGTACTGGTTCACGGGAAGACCCTGGTTCCAGGAGCTGATCAATTCATCGAGCGTTTAAAGAAAAGTAAGTCTAAATTCCTAATCCTGACCAATAATTCCACCTATACTCCCGCCGATTTGGCTCATCGACTTCGAACAAGTGGATTGCCTATTGATAAGGAAGAGATTTTCACTTCTGCGATGGCGACAGCTCTTTTCCTGCATTCCCAAAAGCCCAGTGGCACAGCTTACGTGATTGGCGAATCCGGTCTCACGGAAGCCTTGCACGATTTGGGATATGTCCTGACCTCCGCCAACCCGGACTATGTGGTGCTGGGGGAAACCCATTCCTACAACATAGAACAGCTTACCAAGGCTATCCGATTGGTGGAGCAGGGTGCCCATTTCATCGCCACCAACCCTGACCCGAACGGACCAGGTAGTGAAGGGACCGTCCCGGCGACAGGTGCTGTGGCGGCTCTCATAGAGAGAGCCAGTGGTCGGTCGCCATTCTTCATCGGCAAGCCAAATCCCATCATGATGAGACTGGCATTGAATTTCATGGGGGCGCATTCTGAAAATACGGTCATGATCGGTGACCGGATGGATACAGATATGGTTGCCGGGTTGCAGAGCGGAATGGAAACCATCCTGGTGCTATCCGGCGTTACCCGTCCCGAGATGGTTGCGACCTTCCCATATCAGCCCGGAAGGATCGTAAATTCCGTGGCAGAAATCGAAGTTTGATTTACTTTGGATATACCTTCCATCCTATTAATCGATTGACATTCCTCCCTGAATTACGCTAAATCCAGATAACGATTATCCATTATGTTATAATTTTGCGCTGCGTTTCTACCGATAATACCTTTTATTCGGAGAACAAATGTCATTCAAAATTGTCGAATCGCAAGTCGTTGGACCGGAAGTAAGTCGAATCCGGATCGAAGCCCCCAAAATCGCCATCAAAAGAAAACCGGGTCAGTTCGTGGTAGTTCGTGTTCACGAAAAAGCAGAGCGCATCCCGCTCACCATAGTGGATTCGAACGCCGCGGATGGCACGATCACTCTCATTGTCCAGGGCATCGGTCAATCCACCAAGGAATTGAACGCTTTAAAACCCGGTGACTCGGTTCAGGATGTGCTGGGTCCTTTGGGAAAACCTTCCATTATAGAGAAAGTAGGAACGGTTGTGGTGGTCGGTGGGGGTGTGGGAACTGGCGTGGCGTATCCCACAGCTAAAGCCTTTAAGGAAGCAGGTAACAAGGTGATCGGTATCATCGGCGCGCGTTGCCAGAATCTCGTCATGCTTGAAAACGAGATGAAGGGCATCTGTGATGAAGTGTTTGTCACCACCGACGATGGCAGCTATGGTTTCCATGGATTGGTCACAGATAAACTAAAAGATCTCATAGCCAGTGGTCTGAAGATCGGCATGGTCTTGGCCGTTGGACCGATTGTCATGATGAAAGCTGTTGAGGCGGTCACTCGCGAACATAACATTCCCACTACGGTCAGCCTGAACCCGATCATGATCGATGGAATTGGGATGTGCGGTGGATGCCGTGCTACCGTGGGCGGCAAGACAGTTTTTGTTTGCGTGGACGGGCCTGAATTCGATGCCCACCTGGTGGATTTCGATAACTTGATGTTACGCAACCGTGCCTACAAAAAAGAAGAACAGGCAGCTCTTGAACGCCATCAATGTCGCCTGCAGAGCGCGGAGGTCGGATAAGCATGAACGAACTTCCATTGAAAGAACGCATGAAAATCCCGCGCCAATCCATGCCTCAGCAGGAACCTGCGGAGCGGAAGCACAACTTCAACGAGGTGAACCAGGGCTTGTCGGAGAAAGCGGCACGACTGGAAGCCAACCGCTGTTTGCAGTGTAAGGATCAGCCCTGTTCCTCGGGCTGCCCGGTGCAGGTTCATATTCGCGATTTTATCGCCGCCATTTCCGATGGGGATTATTACAAGGCAGTTTCGATCTACAAAACAGATAATGTCTTGCCCGCTATTTGCGGGAGGGTTTGCCCCCAGGAAGAGCAGTGTGAAGAAAAATGCGTTCTGGGTAAAAAAGGCAGGCCGGTTGCCATCGGAAACCTGGTCCGCTTCGTCACAGATTACGAACGGGAACACCAAATTACCCATCCGGTGGAAAAAGCGACTCCCACCGGGAAAAAGGTTGCCATCGTGGGTTCGGGTCCTTCGGGTCTGGCCTGTGCCGGGGATCTGATCCGCAGGGGTCACCAGGTGACCGTTTTTGAATCCCTGCAGGATTTTGGCGGGGTTTTGGTATACGGTATCCCAGAATTCCGTTTACCCAAGTCCATTGTGAAGGAAGAAGTACAAGCTTTGGAAAAATTAGGTGTGGAGTTCAAGAGGGATTATGTGGTTGGAGCCACGGAAACGATCGATGAACTTATGGCAGAAGGTTACCAGGCTGTGTTCCTCGGTGTTGGGGCAGGTTTGCCGCACTTCCTCCGCATACCGGGAGAGAACCTGATCGGGGTGTATTCATCGAACGAGTTCCTGACCCGTGTCAATTTGATGAAAGCCTATCGTTTCCCCGAATACTATACTCCGGTGGTGAACTGCAAGGATAAGGTTGTGACAGTGTTCGGCGGGGGCAACACGGCCATGGATTCCGTCCGCACCGCCTTGCGATTGGGCGCAAAAGAGGCAAGTATTATTTATCGCCGTTCCGAGGCTGAGTTACCAGCCCGAAAAGAAGAATTCGAACACGCCAAGGAAGAGGGGATCAAGTTTGTCTTCCTTTCGAATCCTCTGGAATTCACTGGCACTTCGGAAGGCTGGTTGAAATCGGTCAAGTTGCAGGATATGCAACTGGGTGAGCCGGATGATAGCGGCAGACGCAAACCTGTACCCATCCCGGGTTCTGAACATGTAAAGGAAATTGATGTGGCTATCATTGCCATTGGCAATGCGTCCAACCCCTTGATCCAACAGACTACACCCGATCTGCAGTTTAACAAGTGGGGAAACATTATCGTGGACGAAGAAACCATGGCTACCAACAAACCCGGGGTGTTCGCGGGTGGAGATATCGTGACGGGCGGAGCGACTGTGATCTTAGCCATGGGAGCGGGGAGAAAAGCTGCCGCAGCGATTCACAAGTTTCTTTCCGAATAAACGAATAAAAACAAACGCCCTTTTTAGGGCGTTTGTTTTTATTAAAAGTTAAGGTGAACATTTTCACTCCGGATGTCAATCCCAAAGCGGGCTAGCAGAATTACGACCAGGAGGATGGTGATAATAAAACTGCCCAAGCCAAACATCCACAGTCCAAACCAGCTGGCAATGAGTCCCAAGATTACTACCACTACGATAAACATGATCCCGCCAGTGAGAGTATCCTTCTGCCCAGGCATGGTTTTATTGGTTCGTAGCCACCAAATGCTCCCTGCAAGCATACCAATCAAGCTGACGAGATAGCCGCCATAAACCACCTGCTCGCCAGTTAATCCACCCAGATTTAGGACAACGATCCCACATGTATTGGAGCGAGAAGGGAGTGGGTAGGAGCGGTTGATGAGCACCCTCATCAGGATCAAAAGTCCGCGATAGGCAGCTTCTCCAGGCACAACGGCCCAGGAGAGTCTTTGGGTTGTACCTGGCGGGATGGTGGGATGAGATGTGAAATCGTCTGTAATGATCGTGGAACCCTGTGAAATTGTAACTACGAC
>JBGQAS010000227.1:0-4209 GCA_041494435.1 Anaerolineaceae bacterium
TTCAAAAAGAAATGCTCATGCCCTTCAAATTCCGTTTCCGTGATCATGAACTTGGTTTCACTCGTAAAGAATTCCTCCGATTTACGTTTGGAGCGATCGAAGATATTTTGAGGATCCGTTTTTTCCCGGTCTTTTACATATTCCCACAAGGCCACATCCACGGGACCTTCCAGGTTATTGCAAAGGGTCATGGTCTGAAGCGCATGTTCATCGTCCGTAAACTCGGTTTTGGTCACACGCATGCGGCCTTCGGTAAGTGTACCGGTCTTATCGGTACAAATCATGGAAACAGAACCAAGGGTTTCAACGGCCAGGAGCTTTTTAACCAGGCCCTGGCGTTTGAGGATCTTGCGCATTCCAACAACCAGGATCACTGTTACAGCGATCAGAAGTCCTTCAGGTACCGCAGCAATCGCAAGGATGATGGATGTTCGGAGCATTTCAAGAAAGCTGCGTCCCATTAATAAACCCACAGTCATAATGACCAGGGTGAAACCAATCACAATGAAGGTGAGCACTTTGCTGAAATTTTTCAAGCGAACCTGGAGGGGTGTTTCTTCTTCCTGGGGTTCTCCCAGGCTGGTAGCAATTTGACCTAATTCAGTATCGGCGGCAATTTTCGTCACAATCATGTTCCCACGACCTGTGACGACTGTTGTTCCCATGAATACCAAATTGCTCCCCTTTTCAGGATTTTTTGTAACAGATTCACTTTCGCCTGTCAGGATGGCTTCATCCACGGAGAACTTTGCACACTCCACCATTTCACCATCACCGGGGATTTTTTCTCCGGCTCCCAGGACAACCAGGTCACCAGGGACAAGTTCCCACAATTCGATCTCGACCCGTTTTCCATCCCTGATCACTGTTGTGGTCGGTTTGAGCAATCCCTTCAGGGCAGTGTAGGTTTTTTGAGCTTGGTATTCCTGGATGAAACCCAGGATGATATCGATAACCACCACTGCCATGATGATGGCAAAATCGCCATATTCTTTCACGATAAGGGAAATGGCAGCTGCGACCAGAATAATATAGATGAGTGGACTTTTTATTTGGGCAAATAATATGGACCAGATAGAGCGATTTTTTTCTGCTGGAAGGCGGTTTTCCCCGAATTGTTGTCGCATTTCCAACACTTGGGATTCATTTAATCCCGATTGCAAATCACGAGGTATGGCAATGGTACTGGGAGGCTTTTCGTTCATTCATTATCCTTGTCTGTTAATGTAAGTGACCAAATTTATAACACATTGCGAACGTTCAGTAAATACTAAACGTAACGAACAAACGTCATATTCTTGCAGGATGTGAAAGCTATCGGAGAAAAATGTGATAAAATATTGTCCTGATTAGAAAGTTGGGGGCAGCAAGAGGTTTTTAAAGAAATTTCCTTCTTGCCAAAAGAAAAACCTCGCGATATAATCAAAATTTGCGTATCCGCGGCCGGATACGAGGATTCTTATTTAATATATACCAGGTTTGACAAACCAGGAGAAATAAATGGCTTCTGAAACACCTGTAAAATCATACGCACGTATCCCCACCATTTTCAACCTTCCCGACCTCATCGATATTCAACTCGATTCGTTTAAGCGTTTGAAAACCGAGGGATTGACTGACCTCTTTGACGAGATCTCTCCCATCGAATCCTACAACAAGGGGATGAAATTATATTTTCCCTGCAAGAACAAGGAATTGAAAAAATGGGATCTCAAGTATTGGTTCAGTGAACCCAAGCACAGCATCGAAGAATGTGTTGAACGGGATCTCACTTATGCCAGCCCCTTATGGGTAAAAGTCCTTTTGGCTGGATCAGAAATTCCCAACCCTCAAACCTCCGAAATCTTCCTGGGCGATTTCCCCGAGATGACGGAGAAAGGTACCTTTATCATCAACGGCACCGAACGGGTTGTGGTTTCGCAATTGATCCGCTCTCCAGGCGTGTACTTTGAAGCCCAGCTCGATCGCACCACCGGACGCCGGATGGCCATGGCCAAACTCATCCCGGACCGCGGTGCATGGATGGAGTTCGAAACCCGCAAGAATGACTACATGATCTTGAAGTTCAACCGCAAACGCACCGTTCCGATTACGATTTTCCTGAGAGCCCTTGCCGCCGTCGATGATGGGATCAAAGAAACTCCCCTAAAAGAAGGCACGGACGAGGAAATCCTTTCCCTGTTCAGCGATATCGATAACAACCCGGACCGGATGTTCATTACATCCACCATGCGCCAGGAACCGGAGTGGGACTTAAGCCACGCGAAAACCGTAGCTGAAGCCGCCCTACTTGAATTCTTCCGCAAGATGCGCCCGGGAGACCCCGCAACCTTGGATAATGCAAGGCAATTCCTGGAGGAACAACTCTTCGATCAGCGTCATTACGACCTCGAAAGAGTGGGTCGCTACAAACTAAATCAAAAATTGGACCTGACGGAAAAGGTGCCAGTATCCCATCGTAATATCACCAAGTGGGACATTGTTTACCTGATCCGCCGGATGATCCTCATCAACAACGAAAAAGAAGATAAAGACGACATCGATCACCTCGGCAACCGACGGGTCAAGACCGTTGGCGAGTTGATCCAAAATAAACTGAGAGTTGGCTTGCGCCGGATGGAACGGGTTATCAAGGAACGCATGTCCATTCGCGACCAGGAGCAACTGTCACCGGTCACATTGATCAACATTCGGCCTGTCGTTGCTGCCTTACGTGAATTCTTTGGCTCCAGCCAATTATCCCAATTCATGGATCAGACCAATCCACTGGCTGAATTGCGCCACAAACGCACCCTCTCAGCCCTGGGACCTGGCGGTTTACGCAGGGAACGGGCAGGGTTCGATGTGCGCGATGTGCATCACTCCCATTACGGCAGAATCTGCCCCATTGAAACGCCTGAAGGTCCGAACATTGGTTTGATCGGACGTTTGGCTTCCTTTGCACGCGTGAATGAATATGGCTTCATTGAAACTCCATATCGTCGTGTATACCGATCCCTGGAAAGCGATGATCCGAAGCTGTTGAACCGGATGGTCCGGGAAACCCTGAGAGATCCCAAGACCGAGGAAGTCGTAATTAAAGAAGGTGAGCGTATCACGGAAAAGATGCTCACCAAAATCAAGAAACTGAAAAGGCCCGTCATCCCGGTGACCCCGTTTGTTTCGGACGAGGTGGAGTACTTGTCTGCTGACGCGGAAGACAAGTTCTACATCGCCCAGGCGAACACTCCATTGAACGAATTCAATGAACTGATCATCGAACGTATCTCGAGCCGGCACCACAGCGATTTCATTAGTTCCAGCCCAGACCAGATCGATTTTATGGATGTAGCTCCCCATCAAGTGGTGGGTATTGCTGCAGCTTTGATCCCCTTCCTGGAGCACGATGATGCCAACCGGGCGCTCATGGGTTCCAATATGCAGACCCAGGCAGTTCCCCTGGTCAGCCCTGACCTGCCCACAGTATCTACGGGGATGGAAGCCTATGCCGCCGTCGATTCTGGGCAAGTCCTTGTTGCTGAAGAAGACGGCGAAGTGATTTCGGTCACAGGCCGGGAAATTGTTTTGAAGACCAGCAGTGGCTTGAAGAAGTACAACTTGCGCAAATATCAGCGCTCCAACCAGAGCACTTGTATCGATCAGCGCCCCGCGGTGGAAAAAGGACAACGCATTCATAAAAATGATGTGTTGGCTGATTCTTCATCCACAGTTGAAGGACAATTAGCGCTGGGTCAAAATGTGGTGATTGCTTTCCTTTCGTGGGAAGGCGGAAACTTTGAAGACGCCATCTTGATCTCTGAGCGTTTGGTTCAGCAGGACCGGTTCACGTCCATCCATATTGAAAAATATGAGATCGAAGCCCGCGACACCAAACTTGGTCCGGAAGAAATCACCCGGGATATCCCGAATGTTGGTGAAGAAGCCATCAAGGACCTCGACGAAAGCGGCATTATCCGGATCGGGGCAGAAGTTGGACCCAACGATATTTTGGTCGGCAAGATCACTCCCAAAGGTGAGAAAGAGCTCACCCCGGAAGAACGCTTGTTGAGAGCCATCTTTGGTGAGAAATCCCGCGATGTGAAAGATACTTCACTGCGCATGCCTCATGGCGAACGTGGAAAAGTTGTGGATGTGAAAGTATTTACCCGCGAAGACAATTCCGACCTTTCCGCCGGCGTGGACATGATGGTGCGCGTTTCTGTTGCGCAA
>JBGQAS010000096.1:0-6741 GCA_041494435.1 Anaerolineaceae bacterium
GTGAACATCGCTTCAGAATGTTGATTGATGTTATTGAGGAATTCCTTGATATGAGGGAGATCCCACTTCTTTTTTATGGCCAAAGCAGCGGCCTGAACCTGCCAACCCATCGGGCAGGAAAGGGTCTTGGTATCGATCAAGGTAATATTTGCTTCGGGCACCATTTCTGCGCCCAACCGGGCAGCATTCAGCGTACCGCTTGAGCCGGAAGATATATGGATGGAAAGGATATCAGGATCAGTCTTTGCCATTTCACGATACTTGTCCGCAAATTCCCCTGAAGATGGCATCGAGGTGGTGGGAAAACTATCCGTCTTGGCAAGCAACTCATAGAACTGCTCTGCCTGGATATCCACCCCACTGCAATAGGTTTTTCCGTCCAATGTGATCCGAAGGGGTATCGAATGAAGATTTAAGTCTTTTGCCTGTTCGGCAGTCAGATCCATGGCTGGATCAGTCAGAATTTGCATGAGAACCTCATAATCAAAAGATAGCCCCACTGGATAAACCAATGGGGTATGGTTTATATCAACAATAATGTACCCGCCTTTTGATGAAAAGAAAATATGCCTGCAGGCATATTTCACACTTTAATTCTTAAATTTGCTGAGGAATTTACTTGAGGATCTTATCGCAGCATTCCAGCCAACCCGGAAGATTTTCTAAAAGGTTTGCCATAATATCCGCTGCTTTTTGCGCAAAACTCCCGCATTGATCATAGAATTCGCTGCCAGTTTCATCCACTACGTCGCTTACCGTCCTCAAGATCAGGCAAGGGACCTGGTTTTGTCGGCATACCCAGGCAATCGAGCCGCTTTCCCAATCCGCAGCAATCGCTTGATATTTCGCTTTGAGCATTGGAATATCCGCGGGGACAATGTCCCGGTCTGCGCTGAGCAGCCTGCCGAGGATGACAGGTTGTGGAAACGGCTGCTTCAACCAGGAAAGATCCAATCGCGTCGAATAAAACTGGATGGCTTCATCGGGGTCGGACATCTGCTCGATAATGTCGTAGATGATGATTTCGTTCACCAGGATGGTTTGACCACATTCAATCGATCCAGCAAAACCTCCGCAAGTTCCGAGGTTTATCACCAATTTCGGCTGAAAATGGTCTACGGTAAATTGGGTTGATGCAGCTGCGGAAATCTTCCCCCACCCTCCCTGGGCAAATAAGACATCTCTTTTTCCGATGGCAGTTTTGAAATAAGCCCCATAGGGATAGGGAATTATTTTGGAGTCCGAATATGCGTCCCTGACAGCATTCCATTCCGCATCTGCCGAAAGAAGGACGACAATGCTTGCAGTGCCTAAGTCATTCATGGTTTTGTTGTCGCAGGTTTTGAATTCGATCAATCGTCGATCGAAAACTTTCGTGCCCTTTCAGTCTCTCTAATGTTCGGTCTTTACATTCAAGCACATTTTCCGGTTTTCTTCCCAGTAACTTCCACACGATATCAGCTGCTTTGTATGCAGCCTGGGGTTTCCCAACCCTTGCGGCGTTCCGTGAAACTTGGTTTAGCACCTTCTTATCATTCATTAGCCAATGCGTTAGGATTTCCATTACCTGCGTGGGATCACTGGCAACCGCGCCTGCGTTGTGATCAACGACGAAATCAGCATTCCCCGTCTCTTGCCCTGGAATGACATCGATGAGAATGGGAGGCAGACTACATGCCAAGGCTTCCGAGGTGATTAATCCACCTGCTTTACAGATGATGATATCGGAAGCTTTCATAAACGTTGGAATGTTTTCCACGTAATCGTAAATATGAGCCACCTGGTGCCATTCGGTTGCTTTCAAACCCCGGTACCCTTTTTCATCCTTACCCGCCACAGCAACGATCTGTAAAGGGACACCATAATGGTTGAGCACATTCAACGCCCCTGTCATTTGGCTTACCCGTGGGCTACCCACCGCCAGGATAGTGGTCATGTTCTCGTCCCATCCCAGTTCTTTGCGAATGAGTGCTTTATCCCTGGTTTCATGGGAAATGGACGTATGAATCGGAACCCCGATGACATGGATCTTTTTCTCCGGGATCTTGTACTGCAATGCCAGTTTTTCCACCTCCAACGTTGGCACCAGGCAGGCATCGACATGTCGGTTAAACCACAACCTGTGAACAGAGATAAGATCGGTAACAGCCGCTACGAGTGGGATGCAAAGGCGGCGAGCGCGCAGTACCTGGATAATCGCCCCTTGGTAAACCGGGTACGTGGTGACAATGACATCCGGTTTGGTTTTTTTGATCAAATCCCACATTACTTCAAATAGAAGGACAACCAATGCAGAATCGATGAAAGCTGCCGGCACATTATTATCGCTGGCTTTGAAACCGAATTGGTAAAGGTTGGGGATCTCTTTTACGATCCGGTCGTATTCCTCCTGGGCATCCCGGAGAAAGAAGGGGGCGCGCTTATCATCCAGCGGATTGACCAACGAAATATCGAGTTGGTCTCCATGTTTTTCCTGCAATGCTGAAATAATGGCATTAGCTGCACTGCGATGCCCAAACCCGGCATCAGCAATCAGTACCAGGACCCTTTTCTTAGGTTTCATGGGATATCCGATTGAAAATCAGCTGGTTTCGGGTGGAAGATGCCCTTCCAAGTAATTCAGCAACAGGGTTAAGGCGGCATCAGAGCTCGAAACCTTATTTTCCATCCGGTTGCCCTTCCAAAGGTATTTCCACACCCAGTCACCCCCTTGAGCACTCATACCGATATAAACCAATCCGACGGGTTTATGGGGCATCCCACCTCCTGGACCAGCAATTCCTGTGACCGAAATGCCTATCAAGCTGTCAAGTGGAAAAGAACCCGCCAGGGCTCTTCGGGCACCACGTGCCATTTCAAGGGCTATCTCGCGGCTGACTGCACCGTATTTCATGAGAGCTTCATGGTTCACACCCAAAATCTTTTCCTTGGCTTCGTAGGCATACGCGGTGATGCTACCCAGGTAATAATCCGATGAACCCGGGATGTTCGTGATGCGGTTCCCGATCATCCCACCCGTGCACGATTCTGCCAAAACGAGTTTGAGGTTCCTGGCACGCAGCAATGGACCAATCTTCACTTCAAGTAATTCGCTCAATGACATCTCTCTCCCTCATTATCCCACATTCCTTTTCCAGGCTTCAATCAGGCTGTGAACATTCGCTTCGATTTCAGGTGTGTATTCTCGGATATTGTCTACCGGTGACATGATGAATCCTCCCCTTCCTGCGAAGAGATTCATAGCTTGATCCACTTCTTTTTGAACGTCGGTTGAAGTGCCTTTTTCCACGGTCAAATGCCCGTTAATCCCACCCCAAAGACACAGCTTTCCCGCAGCCTGTTTGGCGAGAATTTCCAGGTCATAGGTGTGAGGGTCTATTCCAATCAAAACATCCACACCGGATTCTATGATTGGCTCGATCAGTCGCATCGCATTGGAGGTCAGAATGTATCCAAACTTTGCTCCCACTTGGTGCGCCAGTTCAACATCTTTTTTCAGAATAGGTTGAATGAATTTGCTCCAATTTACTGGTGTCCAAAAATCACAATTTTCATACCAGGCTCGCTTGATATACAGGTCCAACCCAACCGACAGGGCAATTTCCATCCGGTCGCGGTTCCATATGGCGATCATTTCAAGCAAAGAGGTCATCATCTCGGGCTGATCGTGAACTAGGTAGACCATATTTTCCAACCCAGCAATCCAGCCCACCAGATCTGCCCCTACTCCCCAACCGCCGCTCAGCAAGAGTTCTTTTTTCTTTGCAAATTGAATAAATGGTTCCGAGGTTTCTTTGTATGAATTCATTTCATCGCGAGTTGAGGCGGATAGTAGATATCGCAATGGCTTGAGATCTCCTGGACTTGTGATGAGAAATTTTCTAGCTCGCGGGATGAGGTAATCATCCAAAAAAGGAATGTGGTCTCCCCAACGCCAATCTGGGGTTTGGCGTACTTCTGCTCGTAGAACTCCTTCAGGAGTGTTGTACTCTTTCACCAAAATTGGATGATCTTCTCCTGGAATTTGTTCTTTCCACTCGTTGATTTCAACTTGGGAATCATAGCTTACGGGCAATCCGTGCAGGTTGTAATAGTCATTAACCTCACCTGGCATCCGGGGAGGAATTTCCACGCAAATGTCCAAACCAAGCGTCATTTGCGTTTCCAGAAAATCCTGGTATGAAGCACACCTTGCCTGCAATCCCCTGAACATCATAAAGGAACAAGGGATATGGTCCGGTTTTTGGCAATTCAAAGCAGCCAGCATTCGTTGACGCGACGTCATCCTATTTGGCATGCCAGGAATTATCCCAGACCTTGATGGTTTTGGAAATGAAAACTTGCCCCTTTTTCAAGAGGCGAGTGAAATGGATTTTTTTTTACTTTATGCTTTTTCTTTGACGGGTGGTTTTCCCAGAGGATAAGGTCCAAAGAGGAAGAATGCAGCAATCAATAATGGAAAATACAATACAACTATTTTTGGCATATAATAAAAAATTGATAAGGATGAGGTGGTCATGAGTCTGAAAAACATTTTCAAACATAAAACCAACCGTTTCGTGGAGCTCCTGATCGAACAAGCCACGTTGACCGAACGCGGATTGGATGAATTGTGCAATTATCTCCAGCAAGCCAACGACAAGAACGCCAAGAAGGTCAACCGAACTGAAAAAGAAGCGGATGAAGTCCGGCGGGTGCTGATCGAAGAATTGATGAAAACCTTCGTTACCCCTTACGACCGGGAGGATATTTTCAGCCTTTCTCGCGAAATCGATGATGTATTGGATTATGCCAATACGACTGTCGAGGAGATGGAAATCCTAGAAGTGGAACCTACTCCCTATATGCAACAGATGGCAAAATTGCTCTACAATGCCAGCAACGAGATCCGCCTGGCGGTGGAACGTCTGGAAGACAAGCACATGTCGGTTTCAAACGACCATACCCAGCGTGCCAAAGCCATGGAAAACCGGGTCGAGTCCCTTTACCGTGAAGCCTTGAGCAAACTCTTTAGAGAAACAAAGAATGTCAAACACGTCATCAACATGTTGAAAGTCCGCGAGATCTATCGCCATTTAAGCAACGCTGCCGACCGTGAAGACGGGGCTGCCAATGTGATCTCCGACATCATCATGAAAACCAGTTAGTCACTCCATGAGCTTGTTTTTCATACTATTTGGCCTGGCCTTGGTCTTTGGCTTTTTTAATGGTTTCAGCGATTCCAAGGTCATTGTCGCCACAATTATTTCTTCTCGCGTTCTATCCCCACGTTGGGCACTATTTCTGACCGCCGTCGCCGAGTTCTGCGGAGCCACGATTTTTGGTTTGGGCGTTGCAGCGGTGGCACGGACAATTGGGACAGGCTTAATTCTTCCCGGCGCGATTGGCATGGATACTTTAATCGCCGCCCTCGGAGGGGCTATTATTTGGTCAGTTATTACCTGGCTTTTTGGCATTCCCAGTAGTTCCTCGCACGCGCTTGTCGGTGGGTTGATCGGCGCCGCCTGGGTTCATTCCGGATTGGATGTGATCCAAATTGCAGGTCTCGTCAAAATCCTTCTGGTTCTCTTTCTTTCCCCACTCATCGGGCTGGTTGTGGCCTATGTGTTTACCAAGCTGGTATTTTTCCTTTCCCGGAATGCCAGCATGCGCATCAACTCTTTTTTTAAAAACATTCAAATTTTCACAGGGATTGCATTGGCTTTTTCTCACGGGTCCAATGATCCTCAAAAACCAATGGGGATCATTGCCTTGGGCTTGTTGGTTGCGGGAGTTACTTCGAATTTCGAGATCCCCATCTATGCAGTTTTGGCGGTTGCTGCTGTTTATGCCCTTGGGGACGTAACGGGCGGTTCGCGATTGATCAAAACTGTGGGATCCAAATTCTACAAGATCCGCCCGGTTCATGGTTTTTGCTCGCAGGTATCTTCCGCCCTGGTGGTCTTTGGCGCTGCATTGATCGGTGGCCCGGTTTCATCCACACAGGTTATCAGTTCAGCCGTCCTGAGTGCCGGGTCTGCCCAGCGGGTGAACATGGTAAGGTGGGGGGTTGCCGGGGAAATGCTTGTTACCTGGTTATTGACCATCCCGGTAACAGGCTTGATTTCAGGTGGCATCCTTTTGCTCATAAAAAGCATCTAGCTTCCTTGAAAAATCTTTTCTATTGACGATTTGACGCATATTCATTTTGTGTTATGATTTTTGACTCAGGTTTGAATGTCCGATATTAAACTTACTTCTGATTTTCCTACCGACGAAATCCCCCCGGAATCCCCCCAAAAAAACGCTGAAAACCAAAGCCGGAACTTCAGCTACTATTGGGAGAGGATTATCCATATGGGCTTGGGTGAGATTGCCATCAAGGTTGGCACAGGTTTGCTCCTGGTGGTCCTATTGGTCCTCGTGATCTGGGTAATGGACCGTTTTTACCTCCGCGGTAATCAGGTAGCATCTGCGAGTATTTCTTCCGCTGAAACCACCCTTGTAGCCACCCAATCAGAGCCCCAGTTTTCTGCCCCTTCCTATAAGGCGACTATCCTTGCCAATGGGATTTTGCGGGCTGCAAACATACACACTTTAATTCCAACTCGCCCGCGAACCGAAGTGACCACGTACACAGTACAAAAAGGGGATAATCTTTTCGCTATTGCTGAAAAATATAATTTGAAGCCTTCAACCATACTTTTAGGTAATTTATATACAAGCCTTGCAGGAAATCCTGATTTGTTATACCCCGAACAA
>JBGQAS010000112.1:0-6468 GCA_041494435.1 Anaerolineaceae bacterium
AGAATTTATCCATGAGGAACCTGTTGCCCTGATCCTTGGTGATAACATTTTCTATGGCAGTGGGATGGTAAACATCATCCAGGAAGCAGCCACATTGCAAGATGGCGCTGTAATTTTTGCCTACCCCGTCCGTAACCCAGATCAGTTAGGGATTGTCGAAGTGGATGCAAATTGGAAGGCAATTAGGATCGAAGAAAAACCCAAGAAACCACGGTCCAACCTTGCTGTACCTGGATTTTACTTTTATGACAATCGAGTCTCGGGTTACGCGGAATCTTTAAAACCTTCCTCCCGGGGGGAGATTGAGATCACTGACCTAAACAAAATCTATCTTGAGCAGAAAAAGCTGCGAGTGAATTTCCTCGGTCGTGGAATTGCCTGGTTGGACATGGGTACCCCGGAGTCCTTACTCCAGGCTGCCAATTACGTGCAAGCTGTTGAAGAAAGGCAAGGACTCATGATCTCATGCCCTGAAGAGGTTGCCTATAGAATGGGTTTCATCAATGCCGATCAATTAAAGACTCAAATCAAAAAAATCAAGAATACAATCTATGCAGAATACCTTGAAAAGGTTTTACAGGAAGAGAATTTTTCATTTT
Organism: Anaerolineaceae bacterium; assembly: GCA_041494435.1. GTDB lineage: Bacteria > Chloroflexota > Anaerolineae > Anaerolineales > Anaerolineaceae > JBGQAS01. The sequence continues at coordinate 600 of JBGQAS010000112.1, forward strand.
AGCATCATTTGTTTTTTCTCCGATATTTATCGCCTCTTCGGATTGTTACCACTTATTAGTTTGTAATCTGACAAAAGATATTCAGAAATGCTTTCATTTAGAACGATATATCAGGAGTAATTTTTTTTTCAAAAAGTACATGGTCTGAATTTTCAAATCGAATTATTTATTAAAGATGTAATAGAATTGGATTAGGTACGGACATAAAGTCGGGAAAAGCAATTATTTCAAAAATGAAATGTAAAAAAGAACTGAAAAATGAAACAAAAATGTTCCGTCATAATACCCGTTTATAATTCATCCGCTTCCCTGGAAGAATTAACCCGGCGTTTGGATCTGGTGCTATCCCATACGTTTAGAGATTACGAAATCATTTTCGTGATCGATGGAAGTCCGGATGATAGTTGGAAAGTTATCCAAGCATTGGCTTTGCAAAATAATAGAATTCGCGCTTTCAATCTGATGCGAAATTATGGACAACACAACGCCTTGTACTGTGGCATTATGGAAGCAAAATATGAGCTCATAGCTACATTGGATGATGATCTTCAAAATCCACCGGAAGAATTGCCAAAACTGTTGAAAGAAATCGAAAAAGGCTTTGATGTCATTTATGGAACACCCCAACAAGAACATCATGGGCTCTTTCGCGATCTGGCATCGGTGACAACGAAGATGGTCCTCTCCTCCATCATGGGATCGGAACAGGCTCGCTATGTAGGTGCTTATCGTTTGTTCCGGAGTGATCTTCGCCGCGCATTTGAGAATTTTCATGGCCCTTACGTTAATATTGATGTACTGCTTTCCTGGGCATCTGTACACATTGGTTCCGTCCAGGTCATTCATGAAGGGCGTCTAAAGGGAAAATCAAGTTATACCCTGAGAAAGTTAATTTCCCATGCGATCAATCTAATCACTGGTTTTTCAGTCATCCCTCTACGAATTTCCAGCATTACGGGATTCTTTTTTGCTTTTGTGGGAATTATCATTTTGGTTTATGTTTTGGTACGTCGATTATTATTTGGCGTAGCTGTCCCTGGTTTCACATTCCTGGCCAGTATGATCGCCTTTTTCTCAGGCGCAATGCTCTTTGCTTTGGGGATCATAGGCGAATACTTAGCCAGGATGTACTTCAGGATAATGGACAAACCCAAGTTTGTTATCCGAGAAGCAATCGACCGCCCTGGAAATCTGACACAAAAAACTTCAAAATGAACCCCGACGAAACAAATATACACGACGGATTTGTGACGATATTTACTTAGCAAATGGGAGAGAAGTGACGATCAAAATCATCGAACTAGAATCCACTGATCAGCTGAAAGAATTACTCCCTCATTTGGAGTTCAATCCATTCAGATTGATTCCCGGGGAAACTCCCGAAACGAAAAACGCAGCCTGGTTATGCGGATTACAAAAGCTCTCCCAAATGGAAGGCAGTTTCATTTATTTGGCGAAAAATAATGCCACACTCTCCGGTTTGTGCGCTTTTACTCCATTACCCTGGGATTCTCGTCTTTTTCAACAGAAAATGGGTCAGATTCAATATATCTCGGTATCATCCGCAATTAAGGATCCTTCCTTTGCACTGGAAAAAATGATTGAGAAAGTTCTCGAAACAGCCAAATCTCAAAAGTACTCATTTCTTTTACATAAATGTTCCAGTGACAATTTTCAAACTATGGGAATTTTGGAAAAACATGGGTTCACTCTGAAGTCAACAATCCTTAATTTCAGTTTTAATTTTCAAAATCAAAAAATTTGCGATTTGAAAATTCCCAGGCTTCCTACTGATATCCATATCCGGGTCGCTAACCCCTCGGATGAAGAAGCTACCGTACTGGTCTCACATTTAGCCTATGATAATTTTTTTGGCAGGTATCATGCTGATGAAAGGTTTTCCCGAGCCCAAGCTACCCGTGTGTACGAGGAATGGATCCATTCTTCATTCCATGGATTTGCCGATGTAATCCTCGTTGCAGAACACGATAAAAAAATCGTCGGTTTCTCGATTTGGAAAAAGAGTTCAACTGAAGAGAAAAAACTCAACCAGCGCCTTTCTCATTTGAGCTTGGGAGCGGTCGATCCTGGATATGCATCAAAAGGCATTTATAATTCACTCCTCTACGAGGGTCTGAAAGCTCTCCAGCCTGATAGTGATCTTGTAACAATCCCTACCCAAATATGTAATTATCCTGCCCAGAGAGCTTACATTCGATTGGGTTGGCGCCCATATGATTCGCTTCATGATTTTCATCTTTGGTTAAACGACTGACCTCTAAAATGGTGATAAAGAAAAAATAGGATTGATTAATGACTGTTACCAAATTCGCAGAAACCTGTTCCATTGTCATCCCAGTGTATCGTAGCGAAGATACCATCGCGGAGCTGGTTCAACAATTAGCCAAAACGCTACCTACATTATTTCCGAAATTCGAAGTGATCTGTGTAGTTGACGGTAGCCCGGATAAGAGCTGGGAGATCATTTATTCCCTGGGGAAAAAATACAAGTGGCTCAAAGGGGTTAAGCTCCTGCGGAATTATGGCCAGCAAAATGCTACTTTATGCGGTGTCCGTTTGGCCAAATATGAATTGACTGCCACGATGGACGATGACTTACAGCATCCGGTTAGAGAATTGCCTAAGCTGGTCGAGAAATTAAAAACCGGATTCGATGTGGTTTATGGAAGTCCTTTAAAACCGCCGTCAGGATTCTTACGAAATTTGGTTACAAATATCACCAAGCGAACACTTATTTGGGTGACCCAAAATCGGATGCCTAAAGATATTTCAGCTTTCATGATCTTTCGGACCCATTTGCGCGAATGTTTTAAGGATTTTCGCAGTTCCGATGCAAATCTCGATGTCCTTCTTTCCTGGGGCACCTCCCGATTTTCATCAGTAAAAGTGAATATTGAAGAAAGAAAAGTCGGCAAATCCAACTACAACCTTGCAAAGCTCATCCGCATGACCCTGGTGATCCTGACCGGATTCAGCACTTTGCCCCTCCGAATTGCAAGTGTGATCGGGTTCTTAATGACTCTCGTTGGATTGGTCATCCTTGTATATGTACTAATCGTATATTTCACTCAAGGCAGCGTACCTGGTTTTTCATTCCTGGCTTCATTAATAGCCATATTTTCTGGCACCCAGCTATTCGCATTGGGTATTTTCGGTGAGTATATGGCTCGGATCTTCAATCGTAGCATGGATCGACCGACCTATGTTATCGAGAAAACGATCAATGGAAATTTGTTAACCAAATGAAAGTCGCTATCATTCAACCTTCCTACATTCCCTGGCGGGGGTATTTCCATCAAATATTAAAGTCAGACTTGTTTATCTTTTACGACGACGTCCAATACGACAAACACGGATGGCGGAACCGTAACCGGATCAAAACTGCCAACGGCGTTCAATGGATCACAATCCCGGTGACCTCTGCTGGAGTAATCGAGAATTCAATCCCCGTAAATCAGATCAAAATTGATTGGAGCCGGAACTGGAACGAGAAACATTGGGCCATGATTTCCCAGTCGTATGCGCGTTCTCCCTATTTCAAAGAATATGAACCTTACCTGAAACCTTTTTATACTTCCAAGCCAGAGATGCTAGCTGATTTCACAATTGACTTGACCATTTTCTTAACCCGTTTGATGGGTTTTGATCAGGTGAAATTCATGCGGTCTTCCGAACTCAAAAACATTTCTGGTGTAAAAACTGACCGGTTGATCCAAATCCTTACCCAGATGAAAACAACTCATTATATTTCCGGGCCCAAGGCGCACGATTATATTGAAAAGGATAAGTTTGAAAAAGCAAATATCACCCTGGAATACATGATTTACGATTATCCGGAATATCCTCAGCGATTCCCGCCCTATGATGCAAACCTATCAATCTTGGACTTGCTTTTCAACACGGGAAAGGAAGCTGCAAAATTCATCGATCCGACCTTGAAACCCTCCTCATTGCCAAAATAGAACGATATTTTACCGGGGCAATCAAATCGAACATGACAGTCAATCAAGAATTAACAAAGCAAAGCAATTACAACTTCGTCCTGGAACCCAGAGCCTGTACGATTTTGTTTAACTTCATCACAAGTAACAAATCTCCATTGCCATATGTGATGCCTGCAAATATTTGTCCTATTGTGCCGATCACCTTCTTCAAAGCAGGACAGACTATTCAATTTGCAGATATCATCCCAGAAACTTTCTCTCTTGATGAAAAGATCTGCCTGGAACTTGCACGAAATCAAAAAATTGGTGGCATTTTATTAGTTCACACGTATGGAGAGGTGACTTCCCATTCGGAATTCTTTTCCAAACTCAAGAACATCGATCCGAACATATTCATTATTGATGACAGGTGCCTTTGTAAACCTGATTTTTCAGAACCGCTATTTGAGAATATTGATTTAATCCTTTACAGCACCGGTTACGGAAAATATGTAGATGCTGGTTCAGGTGGGTTTGGCTGGATAAAACAGGGAATTTCGTACAAAGAATCGCACCTCCCTTTTAATCAGCGGCATCTAGAAGGACTTGAGCAAGGATATAAAGCAAGTATTCAAAGTAAATCTGTTTTTCACTATAGGGATAATGATTGGTTGGAAACTCGACCTATGGATATGGATTTTCAATCATTTTCAATAAAGGTGACCGAAGTATTGAAAGAAATGATACAAATGAAGACTCAAATCAACCAAATTTATCGCAAGCTGCTTCCTGCACAAATCCAACTTCCGGAAATTTTCAATGATTGGAGATTCAATATCCAAGTTCCCAACAAAACCGAGGTATTAAAGGCTTTATTTGACAATCATCTCTTTGCCAGTTCGCATTATGCATCCTTAGGTGGAATAATGGCTGAAGGGGTTTTTCCATTTGCAGAAGATCTTCATACCCATATAATTAATTTGTTCAATGATCAGCATTTTTCTGTAGAGCAAGCCCAAAAAACAACATCGATAATCAATCAGGTACTGCGATAAGGATTTGAAAATGAGCATCGTATTCAATAAACCTTGTTTAGTGGGAAAAGAACTTGAATATATGAAAAAGGCTATAGAAAATGGCCACATTTCTGGTGATGGTGAATTTACGAAAAAATGTCACTCGTTACTGGAGTCACAACTCGGTTGCAATAAAGTTCTATTGACTACCAGTTGTACTCATGCATTGGAAATGGCTGCACTCCTCCTTGACATTCAATCCGGGGATGAGGTAATCGTGCCTTCTTTCACATTTGTTTCGACGGTAAATGCATTTGTTCTTAGAGGTGCTATTCCAAGATTCATCGATTGTCGTCCCGATACACTAAACTTGGACGAAACCAAACTCGAAAAATTGATTACAAAAAAGACCAAAGCAATCCTCCCGGTCCATTATGCCGGTGTTGGCTGTGAAATGGATAAAATTTCGGCGATAGCTCAAGCAAAACGAATCGCTATTGTCGAAGACAACGCGCATGGATTGTTCGGGAAGTACAAGGGAAAATATTTGGGGACTTTCGGTACCTTTGCTACTCAAAGTTTTCACGAGACCAAGAATTTTACTTCTGGCGAAGGTGGTGCACTCCTGATAAACGACAGTCAATACATCGAGCAAGCCGAGATTATCCGTGAAAAAGGGACCAACCGCAGTCGCTTCTTCCGTGGAATGGTGGATAAATACAGCTGGGTATCGATCGGCTCCAGCTACCTGCCATCTGACATCCTGGGTGGATTTCTCTTCGCGCAGCTAGAAAATTGGCAGAAGATTCAAGCCAAGCGGGAGCATATCTGGAGCTTCTATAACCAAAATCTGAAAAGCTGGTCTGAAAAAGAAGGTGTGCGCCTGCCAATAGTTCCACCTGGATGCGA
>JBGQAS010000352.1:0-2815 GCA_041494435.1 Anaerolineaceae bacterium
ACTGTTTTCATATTTCCAACCTACTTCCAGTTTTCGGTTTTAGCAATGATTGAATCATATCGCGTTCAAATCCGTCCGTCAAAAGAGGGTTCCCATTGAATAATGACGCAATATTCTCGAGTCAATCCTCATTTGTGGTTTTGACATGAAAAGAATAGCAGATAAATATTTGGAAATTGTAAAGATGGTTTTGGAATTCAATAAACCCTAGATGTCTTTATCCCCGCCTTTTTATAACTTATAAGGGAATTAATGAATCATGATTATTAAAAGTTCAATCCCCACCATTCATACGCAGAAACATTTTCTCCGCTTCTTGCCGGTTCAGGTTTCGTAGGCCTTCAGATTGGCCTACGGTGATTTCGGTTTCATCTTTCTTAAGGCCAGCTAACATAGCTTCTGCCACCGGTCGCGGTGGAATTCCGCGGTATGCCTGGTTCCTGCTTTGACGTGCACCTCGATCAAGTTCTGTATCCACCGTGGGTGGGATCAGTTCGATCACCTGGATGGAAGTCTTACGCAATTGATAGCGTAAAGACCAGGTGAAGGAATGCATGGCTGCCTTCGTGGCACAATAAATTGGCATGAATGCCAACGGGACAAAACCCAGTCCAGAGGTGACATTCATAATTGCAGCCTTCGGCAGTTTCATCAGATGTGGGATGAACAAGGCGGTCAATTGGACGTGGGCTTGGAAATTGATCTCAATCTCATCGTCGCCATTCAACAAATCTTTTGTCCCCTCCGTCAGATCGATTTCACGCTGGATGCCGGCATTGTTAATCAGAAAATTAATCTCGGGAAATTCTGAGGTTGCCCAATGATAGAGACCCTGGCGTTCCTTCGCATTCGCGATATCACAAACCCTTGTTTGAAGCTCGGGAAACTTCTGCTTGGCTTCCCGCAGTTTCTCTTCCCGTCTTCCGCAAACCAATATCTGGTTGTTTTCCTTCAGAAAAATCTCTGCAATCGATAGACCGATCCCGGTGGCTCCCCCTGTGATCAGGATGGTATTCCCAGATGTTTGCATATATCCCTGCCTTACTACCGGAACAATAATTATCGGTAAGATCGAAAAATCAGGTTATTTTCCTAAAACGCCATGCTCCTGGTATTGTTGGAATAATTGACCCCAGCGGTTTTTCTCTCGCCAGGTCTCATAGACTTTGCGATATTTCAAAGGCCAGGAGACAATGTCGTGATTCAACTCGGACATGAAAATGGGGAATGCCACCAGGGGGGTGTGCATGATCAACTGTTGCAGAAATTTGGTCGGTCCAAACCAAGCCAGCCAGGCCAGGAAGCCGTGAAAATTGGTTCCCACCTTGAAGTGCCAGTTCACGTTACGAATATCGTCCCCGACAATTTCGATTTCGCGTGGGTCGCCCACCCCTAACCCACGTTCATGTGCGAGGCGGATGTACTTGATGCTCAGGGGATCAAAGCCCATGAGTTTCGCTGATATGGCATCGATCGCTACCTGGTCTGCGGAAGCCAGCAGAATATTTTTCTCCACTGGTCGCATCAGGCGCGGACCGGGGCCATCGCCAGCCATGGTGCCATCCATCACCGCGAAGATACCCGGATGGATCTGCTGCTGGATCGCCAGTAGGTCCACGAGAGTTTCATGGATCCAGCTATGGGTATAGTGTCGGTTCTTGGTCAGTAATCCACCAAAGGCATTTTTCATGGCGCCTGTGGTTGTGGTGTACATATGGCATTTCACCGTGGGAAGATGCACGATGTTCTTGCCGAAGAAATAGTCCGGCATACGAATGCCTTCTGGATACACTTTGTCAAGTGCCAGCATTTCCGCATCAGGTTTGAAGGGCACCCAGTTCATATCCTTGGGTTCAAAGTTGTAACGCACACCCACATCGTAGTGTTTGAAGATCGGTACATAGCCATTCAAGTCTTCTCCCTTGAAGGCATTTGTCACAACGGTCTGGTTTTGCACACACACAAGGTCTTCAAACCCGGCTTTACGGAGAGCCAGGATCACCCCCTCCAACTGCCAGGGGGTGGTGTTGGCACTGGGCATGGGATAATGCCAGGAAATATTGTCCTTGAGAATGGTGGTGACACCTTTTTTCAAAGCCTTGGCGCCATCCGCGAGTTTGAACAATTTCTGATAATCTTCCAAAACCGTTTCCGGCGTAGTTTGCAGGACTGCTACTTTTGCTTTGGATGACATTGACTAAAAAACCTTTCTATTGAATCGTTTATAACACAATTGGGGAGAGTGGTTCAAACCTGGAAACAGGATCTTTAATCGCAAAATAACTTATATCTGTTTCATAAATCTTGCCAAAGGGTTCCCAGACTCACATTTTATTCCGGGGATTGGACCGGGGTCTCCAATTCAAGAGTAGCCAACGTTGCAATCGCTTCATTAATAGCTGCATGTTGGGAATTCTTTGACATTTTCAGGGCTTGTGCCAGGATGGCGGGTCGCTTCAGGATCGCCAATAATACCTTGCCCATTTGCATATGATAGTTTTCATCGACCATCGCTTCCAGGTCGAACGGGATCGGAGCCTGGGGTCCATCGCTGATCCCACGCAATGATATCAGCGGGATTCCTGTTCCGGCAATTCTCTTCATGATACCTGCTGTTTCCATTTCCAAGACGGGATGTACCAATGTCTTCCGATTCTTGGGAATCAACTGTGATCCGCGGGTTGTCACCGTAGTCCCTGAATACAGGCGGGCTCCTCCTGGTTTTAAGGACTTCTCAATCGCTCTCTGCGCTGAGGGTGAAAGGGATGAGCTTGCTTTCTTCTTTTGAATTTTTCCATTTTGCAAAAGGAAATGG
>JBGQAS010000342.1:0-2886 GCA_041494435.1 Anaerolineaceae bacterium
AAAGGGGTTCTTCCCTTCCGGTTTTTGATAATCTTGCTACCAGGATGCGAGCATTGACGGGGATACTGAACCCTGCCATGCCTGCCAAAACCTGGGGTGATTTACCAACGGTCTTGGGATCGATCGCGCCTTCACCCGAGAAAAGCAATTTCCGCAGGGCATTCGCCTGGTTTTCATCCACAAAATACGCACCATTTTCCTTGCACAACTTTTCCAGTTGAGCGGCAATGGGCTGGTCGGCGATGACGGATTGTTCGGTGGCGCAAATAGTTGAGTAATCGAATGCTTTGGATGCCACGATATACCTGGCTGCTTTTTCGAGGTCAGCACTGCGGTCTACATATACAGGCACATTTCCGGGACCCACACCATAGGCAGGTTTGCCCACCGAATGAGCCGCTTTCACCATCGGCGTCCCGCCGGTTGCCAGGATTAAAGCCACATACTTGTGGTTCATCAATTCCTGTGTACCGGGCAAGCTGATGTTTTGCATACAGCTGATCAAGCCCTTGGGTGCTCCCGCTGCTTCAGCGGCTGCTGCCATAACAGCAATCGTTTCGTATGAGCATTTCGCCGCAGAGGGGTGGGGGGCAACGACGATGGTATCCCGGGCTTTCACCGAGATAAGAGCCTTGAAAGCTGCAGTGGAGGTTGGGTTGGTGCTGGGAGTGAGCGCACAAACCACTCCCACCGGCCAGGCAATTTCATAGATCTTCCGCTGGACATCGTGATTCACCACCCCGACGGTTTTCACGTCGCGGATGCTTTCCCAAACATTCCGGGAACCGAATTCGTTTTTCAGTTTTTTATGGAGGGGAACGCCATATCCCGTTTCTTCGCAAGCCATACGACCAATGCGTTCAGCGGACTGGAAAGCGGCTTCCGCCATGGCAGCGCACACCCTGTCCACTTGCTCCTGGGTGGCATTCGCCCAGGTCAACTGAGCCTGGCGGGCGGCATTGGCGAGTTCACGGGCTTCCTGGATGGATGCAAGATCTTTATCCATTTTTCTCCCTTATCCGTTTACTGCTTGCGGAAAACGACTTCTCCGTTGACTTCCAGCGAATCGATCATTGCCATGATGACCGCATCCACCGGGGTATCCTTGGTGATGGTCGTTTGGCGGGCGCTTGACCCTGAAGCGGTGAGCACCAGTTCGCCGACCCCGGCATCCACCGTGTCGATGGCGATATAAGGCTTTCCAACAGGATTGCCTTTTTCATCCGTCTGGCGGACGATGAGCAGTTTGCGTCCTTGAAGCTTCTCGTCTTTGATCGTCGAAACGGTCGTTCCAATCACTCGTGCGATTAACATAGGTTCTCCCTATTCACTCTTAGATCAGTAGGATTTCACCGCTGCCACAACCGGCTGCATTTGAACGGGCACAGCGGGTTCCGGAGCTCCACCCTGGACGATCTTGATCCCAGCGCTGGCTCCGATGCGGCTGGCGCCGGCTTTGACCATTTTTTCAACGTCTTCCTTGGTGGAGATCCCACCGGCGGCTTTGACGCCCATTGTGGATCCCACGGTTTTGCGCATCAATTCCACATCGTGCAGCGTGGCTCCGCCCGTGGAAAATCCGGTGGAGGTTTTCACAAAATCTGCATCCGCTTCCTTTGCCAACAGGCAGGCGATGACTTTTTCCTCGTCCGTGAGAAGGCAGGCTTCAATGATCACTTTAACGATCGCTCCCATGCCGTGAGCCATGGTGACCACTCCGCGGATATCGCGTGCCACCAGGGCCGAATCTCTGCCTTTCAAAGCGCCGATGTTGATGACCATGTCAATTTCCTGGGCACCGTTCTCGATGCACATCTTGGTTTCCAGGGCCTTGATCTCGGGTAAGGTTGCCCCAAGTGGGAACCCCACCACGCAGCAGACTTTCACATTGGATCCGCGTAAAAGGTCCGCGGATAGTTTCACCCAAGTGGGATTGATGCAAACTGAGGCAAAGTTGTACTTGCGGGCTTCCATACACAGTTGGGTGATCTTATCAGCGGTGGCATCCGCCTTGAGCAGGGTATGGTCGATCATGCCTGCCAGGCTGAGATCGGGCGGGATCATCCCCACCGTAGTGGTCAGACGTTCAGCGCCGGCATTTACCACCTGGCCAATTTTATTGAAGCAGGTGGTGACGCACAAACCGCTCGCGCAATCCTTTTTGCAAAATAAATTCTGAGCCAGGCTTTGCTTGATGTCCTGCTCGTTGTACGCCGCCAGGACTTCGCGCGTGATCACCTGGACGAGGGTTTCGACTGTTTTTTCATCTGGAGACATATCAGCTCCTGTCTTTCATGTATTGTTTCTCAATACTCATGATCTTGTTGACTCGAGGTTGGTGTCGTCCGCCCCCGAATTCGGTTGCCAGCCAGGTCTTGACGATCTGCTTGGCAAGGCTCTCGCCGATCAACCCGGCTCCCAGGGTGAGGACGTTGGCATCGTTGTGTTCGCGGCTGTTGTTGGAGGAGGAAAGGTCGTAAGCGAGGGCAGCCCGCACTCCCGGCACTTTGTTCGCTACCATGCAGGAACCGATCCCGGCGCCATCGATGACGATCCCGCGCCAGGCTTTGCCCGTTGAGACCATCTGGGCAACCGCCAGGGCAAAATCGGGATAATCCACGGCTTCCTTGCTGCCGAAGGTCCCGCAATCGGTAAAAGAATAGCCCAGTTCGGTGAGGTAGGGTTTCAAAGTTTCTTTCATGGCAAAACCGCCATGGTCTGAACCGATGGCGACCATCTTGGCGTTCTGGGTGCATGAATCACAGGGTTTGTCAGCCATTCCACTGATGACCTTGTGTACGATCTGTTCGAGTTCTGCTTCAGAAATTTGACCCATTGATTTTGGTTAGTCTTTCGTGCTACACTCTTTTTGATTGAAGATGTGGT
>JBGQAS010000049.1:0-8880 GCA_041494435.1 Anaerolineaceae bacterium
GCGTTGTTTTTGTCCGCCCGAAAGTGCGGTAGGCATGCGGTGTTCAAATCCCTTCAAACGAACGACGTCCAGTGCCCAGGTCACCCGTTCCCGGATCTCATCAACAGGAAGGCACAGGTTCTCCGGTCCAAAGGCTACTTCACTTGCCACCGATGTGGTAAACAACTGCGTTTCGGGGTCTTCCAGCACGATCCCGACTTTGGTTGCCAGTTGGTTGATGCCAGCGTCGCGGGTGTTTAAACCATGGATCAAGACCTTGCCCTGTAAATTTCCCCCTACGCTGTTAGGGATAATGCCATTCAGCATCTGGCAAACGGTGCTTTTCCCGGCACCATTCTCTCCCATCACAGCCACAAAATTTCCCTGCTTGAGGGAAAGGTTCAGATGGGTGATCACCCAACGCTTGGTGCGAGGATATCGGTAAGATACATCTTGAAACTCTATAACGGTGTCTGCCATGAATGCTCTCTCAGATCAATATTTTCAGAAGTGATGATGCCATTACAATACCCACTGAAAAAAGAATGGAACCGATTAAAAATGCCCAATCCTTAAAATGCATTGAGATGTCTTCCAGATAGGTCCGGGATTTGCTCGCTCCAAATGCCCGTGAATCCATGGCAACCGCCATCAGCTGTGCCCGGCGCATGGAGCCAATCACCAACGGAGTGACCAAGGCCGGGTAGGCGCGCATTTTTTCACCAATCTTGCCTTTTTCAAAGGTTTGCATTGCTCGTAATTTTTGAGCATCGACAATGACGCCTGTTTCGATTTGCAGAATCGGGACTAGGTTTAATGCAGTTGTTAATGTGTAAGCCAGTTTGTAGGGTAACCCCATCTTTACCATGCCAAGGGCAAAACTTTGAACGGGGGTTGTGAAGCTCACCAGAGGCAGCATGATGATCATTGCCATCAGTCGGAGTGCCAACAGAACAGCAAACAGGAGGCCTTCAAGGGTGACTTGCCCAATCCCCTTTCCAATAGGGATAAGCGGTTTGATCAATGGGGTCGTTCCGGGGTAAAAAATAGCCTGGACGATAAAAAGAAATCCAATGATGGGCAACAGTATTTTCATGAATCCCCACAGGACTGAGCCGGGTAACTTTGCCAAAATCCACAAGAAAACCATCACTAATAGAATGAAGGCTGCAATGTAGATTTTCTGGACCATGAAGATTGATGTGCTGACAATGATCATGAAAACAATCTTGGCACGTGGATCAAGGCGATGGATGAATGTGTCACCAGGGTAATAAGCAATCAATGAACTCAATGATTCTTCTCCTCGGACAAGTTAGCCAGCAGAATATCCCGCACGCAAGTCGTACAACGTCTTTGCGTAAGAACTGGCTTCGGCAAGCAGATTTTCTTCATGGACGCGTTTGATCTGTCGGTCACGCATCACCACTTCTCCATGAATTATGGTGTCCCGCACATCACTGGCTTTCCCACAAAAGACCAGGGAATTGAAAATATCTTCATCGTGGAAAGGTTGTAGATGATTAGCTTTTAATTCAACGATGGCCACGTCCGCCAATTTACCGGGTTCAAGTTCTCCTGCCTCTACACGAGCTGCCTGGGCTGCTTCGATGGTTGCCATCCGAAAAGCGTCACGGGGCGATAAGGCAGATGCATTATTCTCAGAAACACGAGCCAGCATGACCGCTGCGCGCATTTCCTCCCACATGTCCAGAAGGTCATTGGATGCACAACCATCCGTTGCGATGCTGACCGAAATACCAGCTGATCGCATTCTTGCAACAGGTGCGGCACCATCCGCCAACTTCATGTTGCTTTTGGGGCAATGCACCACCTTTACTGCGGCTTCTGCCAGGGAAGCTGTTTCTTCCTGATTAATGTGCACACAATGCACGGCACTGAGTCGGGATTCAAGCATTCCCAAGTATTTCAATTGTTGTACGGTTCTGCGCCCGGTTTCCTTAAGCAGGTCATCGACCTCGCCTGATGTTTCGGCGATATGGATTTGAATCCCCAGGTCCTTCTCTTTCGCCTGGCCAACTATCCAACGGATGAAGTCGTCGGTGCAAAGGAAAAGTGTGGACGGCGCCATGAATACAGTGGTCAAACCGTCGGGGTGATGAAATTCATCCACAAACTGCAAAACCTTACGCTTCATTTCCACTTCGGTCGAACGCAGATCTGCCGGTACCCACTTATTCGAAAGGGTGTAAGCCATTACTCCGCGGAAACCCAGGTCAAGCCAGGCTTGCATAACCTCCGGAGAAGTTACATCCATATTCACACAGCAGGTCACTCCACCTCGGATCATTTCCATGGCGCCGAGTGCAGACCATAAATAAGGAATTCGTTGCTTCGCCTCCCCCGTTACTTTGCGGATGGCTCCAACTGTTGGAAACAAAACCTCGTTGCACCACGGTACTAGCTCCAAACCAGGGGCAATGCCTTTGATCATATTTTGATAAAGATGGGTATGGGGGTTTATCAAGCCCGGCATGACGACACAATTTGTTCCGTCAATGATTTCCGTGCCTGTCGGAATTTTCACATCTTTGCCAATGAAGCGGATGCGACTACCCTCGATAAGCAAATTGGACCCCCGCTCGACTTTTTCCGGGCTGCGGATCAGGTAATCACAATTGCAGATGGCAATGGTCATATCGTTTTGTCAATCGATTATTGTGAGAATATGCTCATAACATTTGCACAGGGGTTATGAACAGTTTATCAAACGTAGAGACTTAAAACAACGCCGATTGTCATATTGAATGCCGTCATATGTCATACCAAGTGCCAAATTGAGTTGTTTTTTGTAAAGAATCGATTAATCATCACTTTACAAATATAAATAGCACTTGACAATTTATTCTTCCACTTTATACTGAAGAAATGAAGAGAAATTCTATTGAACCAGTTGGAAGGGGAAATCCATAATCGGTCAAAAGATCAAAGAACGTCGGATGGAACAAAATTTAAGTCTGCGGGACTTGGGGGAAAAAACCGGATTGACCGCCAGTTTTTTGAGCCAGATCGAAAACGATCTGACGGAACCTTCCATCACATCCCTGCAAAAAATTGCTACTGCGCTCAAGGTACCGATGTTCACTTTCCTGAACGATAACATCCAATCCGAACAGGTGGTGCGGGACGGCTCTCGTCGGAAACTCAGTTTTCCCAATCCACACTTGACCTACGAATTGCTTACCTCCAACCTCAACCGTCAGATGGCTGGATTCATTATCCAATTAAAAGCCGGCGAAAGCCACAATGCCCAGCAACTATATCGTGCCACCGAGGAAATGATGTACGTCATCCAAGGCGAGCTGGAGATCCAAGTTGGCGAAAACAAACATCATCTCAAATCTGGCGATAGTATTTACTATGAAGGTGCTCAACTCACAGGTTTTTCCGCCATTGGCAATGAGGACCTCAAAATACTATGCGTGATCACACCCCCAGCTTTGTAACGAAAGAAATACTTATGGCACTTACTGCTGAAGTCAATCTAACCACCCGAAAAATTTCTTACCAGGAAACAGATCCGAATGTATTTTCAAAGTGGCTGGGAGGAAGAGGGTATGCTGCATCCATCCTCTATGATCGAGTCACTCCCCAGGTGCAACCCTTTGACCCAGAAAATCTGTTGATCTTTTCTACCGGATGTCTGAACGGGACCCCCTGGCCAACATCCTCCCGTTATCATGTGACCTTTAAATCTCCCGCCACCGGAGCTTATGGATACGCCAACTCAGGCGGACATTTTGGACCGGAACTGCGCAAGGCCGGATTTGACGCCATCATTATCATGGGCAAAGCATCGACACCGGTTTTTCTGGAGATCTCTTTCAAGAATATTGAGATCATGCCAGCAGATGACCTTTGGGGAAAAACCACCGCACAAGTGGAAGAAATCCTGCAAGCTGCAGGAGGCGGAAAAGTCGCATCCATCGGTCCCGCTGGGGAGAACCTGGTTTTCCTGGCGGGGATTATCAACGACCGAGGTCGAGCAGCAGCCCGCACGGGAGGAGGAGCTGTGATGGGCAGCAAGAACTTGAAAGCCCTTCATGTCTCCGGTAATCTCAAGTCAGATTCGTCGCCAAAAGAATTTCTAAAACTTGTAAAACAGAACTCTCAGCGAATCTTGCAATCCCACAATTCTTCAGGGTTGATGAACGAATCCACTCTGTTTCTGATGAGTTTCAAAAATATTACCGGCGATCTGCCTGCCAAAAATCACCAATATGGTCAGGTGCCCTTTATCCGTAATCTCGACGCAAAAAAATTCAGCGAATATTGGGATGAACGCAAAGGTTGCGCGATGTGTCCCATCCGCTGCGCACGTCATTCCCGGGTGAAAGATGGATCTTATGCTTCGTCCATTGAGGGGCCCGAATATGAAACTGCGGATTCTTTCGGACCCATGATCTGGAATGACAACCCCGAATTACTGATCAAAGCCAACGAGCTTTGCAATCACTTTGGGCTTGACTCCATTTCCACAGGGGTAACCATCGCTTTCGCCATGGAATGCCATGAAAAGGGATTGCTGAACGATCCCGAGTTTTCTCTTAGCTGGGGAGATCCTGCCACCATATTGGGGTTGATCCATGCCATCGCCTATCGCAAGGGTATCGGTGACATGCTTGCGGATGGTACCCTGCAGGCAGCAAAGAAGATCGGCGGGAATGCAATCGAATACGCCATGCAGGTCAAGGGAGTGGAGCTTCCCCGCCAGGAACCTCGCATCGCCAAAGCCTTCGGGTTGGGTCATGCCACGGGGAACCGCGGTGCCGACCATCTCTACGCCCTCCCCACCGTGGACCTGGCAGGAAACTGGGACCGAGCCAGGGAACTCTTCCCCGCTGAACATCTCGATCAATTAATGGACATCGCCGATGAAACCTACAAGGCAGATGTGGTTGTCTATGGGGAGCATTTTTGTGCCATCTCTGATTCGTTGGGGTTATGCAAATTCAGCACATCTGAAACCTATGTAGTCATGCCGGATGATATAGCCGCAGGGTTGACCGCTCTCGGGCATCCCTGCACTGGCAATGAGCTGTTGATGGCTGGAGAAAGGATCGTTAACCTGGAGCGCCTGTTCAACGTTCGCCATGGGTTCGATCGCAAGGACGACCAACTCCCCGCCCGATTCTCCCGTGAGCCTCTGGACATCTATACCTTTACCCTCAATCAAAAAACCGGCAAAATGGAAAAGTCTGTTGAGCCTCACCATACCGGCATCATTCACGATTTCCAGGCTATGCTCGACCGGTATTACTCCTTGCGCGGCTGGGATGCCAATGGGATTCCCACAATGGCAACCCTGGCTCGATTGGGATTGAGTGATGAAAAATACCGAGTCAATCCATAGTCTCTTCGATCTGGTGATTCACGGGGGAACCCTGGTTACCGCAAGCGACACATTCATGGCAGATATCGGCATCCTGGATGGAAAGATAGCCGTATTGGGGGAAAATCTGCAAGGTTTACAAAACATCGATGCCTCAGACAAATGGGTTCTGCCTGGCGGAGTGGATCCACATGTTCACCTGGAAATGCCGGTAGGCAGCACACGTTCAAGCGATGACTGGCTTACGGGTACAATTGCCGCCGCCTGTGGCGGTACCACCACAATTATTGACTTCGCTGAGCCAGAAGATGGTGAAACATTGGAGCAAGCATTAATTGCCCGCAAGGAACTCGCGGAGAGCAAGGCTGTGATCGATTTTGCCCTGCATATGACTATCACAAACGATAAGCCCGCCACCTTGAATCAAATTCCCCGCATGTTGGAAATGGGATGTTCTTCGTTCAAAACATATTTGACCTATGAGGGATTCCGTTTGAGTGACCCCGCATTCCTTCATGTCCTGGTTGCTGTCCGCGATGCAGGAGGGATGGTGCTGGTACATGCGGAAAACGATGCCATCATTCAGCAACTGCACGAGCAATTCCGACGGGAACATAAAACGGCTCCTATATATCATGCGCTTTCGCACCCCCCTCTATCTGAAATCGAAGCTATTCAACGGGTCATTGCCATGGCCGACAGTGTGAATGCCCAGCTCTACATCGTTCACACATCCACTGCCGGAGGGGCGGAAGCCATCCGGATTGCCCGGCATCAGGGTATTTCGGTCTACGGCGAAACCTGCCCCCAGTACCTTTTACTGACTTCACGGGAATTGGAACGACCGGATTTTGAAGGCGCCAAATTCGTTTGCTCTCCACCCCTGCGATCATCACAGGACAACCAGGTCCTCTGGAATTCTCTTTCACAGGGCACACTTCAAACCGTTGGCACCGATCACTGTCCATTCTTTTTCCAAGGGCAGAAAGATCTTGGGCGCGAAGACTATGAAAAAATTCCGGGTGGACTTCCAGGAATCGAAGCCCGCCTGGCTTTGATCCATAACTTCGGGGTCTGGCCCGGCAAAATAAGTTTGAACCGCTGGGTGCAAATATGCTCCACCAACCCGGCAAAAATCTTCGGTTTGTATCCCCAGAAAGGAAGTCTTCTCCCGGGAGCAGATGCCGACATTATTGTGTTCGACCCAAACAAACGCGTGAACGTCACACAGACCCTTTTCCATGAACAGGTGGACTACACCCCTTATGAAGGATTTGAATTAATGGGCTATCCAGTGTTGACGGTTTTCCGCGGAAAGGTCATCGCGGAAAACGGGACCTTTCTCGGAAAGCGCGGTGATGGTCGCTACCTTGCACGAAAGGCGCAAGGATGATCCTGGATGTCCATCCCGACCGTTGTACCGGTTGCATGTTGTGCGAATTGTATTGCTCGCTTGCACATGAGGGTCAATCCTTCCCTGAACTCTCGAGGGTGCAAATCATCGCGGATCACAACCGGAAAAAGCTTGTACCGGTGATGTGCGTTCCCTGCGAAGAAAATCCCTGCCTCGCTGCTTGCCCTGAGCCCGGTGCCATCCACAAGATCACTGCAGGCGCAGTGGTGATTGAAGAAACCCAGTGCACTGCCTGCGGAAAATGTGTCCGCGCTTGCAAGATCGGCGCCATCCGGATCCATCGACTGGAGGGACGCGGAAAGAATGGTAAAGCCGTGGCTCTCAAGTGCAATCAATGCCAGGGAGATCCTTGGTGTGTGAAAGTCTGTCCGGTGGATGCCATATTGCGAGTAGAGGGGAAAATCGGCGATCAGGCTGTTTTTGCTCGCATCTTCTCAGCCCGCCAGGATCTGGAAAAGTCGGAGAAGATATCTTGAGCAAGTTTCCTTATTCGGGATATGCCGGTCAGTACCTGCGGGTGAACCTCTCCACAGGCAGCATACAAAAACTCCCCTTACCCATGGAGTGGATCGAGAGCTTCCTGGGTGGAAACGGAATAGGGGTTCGCATCCTGTGGGATGAAGTTCCTGCAACGGTCAATCCTCTCGAACCAGAGAACAAGCTTATTGTCTCCACTGGTCCATTGTGCGGTAGTCCCTTCCCCAACGCCGGGCGGTTGGAATTCGTGGCAAAATCGCCTCTCACCGGTATTTATGGCGATGCCAACTCCGGTGGTCACTTTGGACCCGAGTTAAAATACGCCGGGTATGATCTGATCATTTTTGAAGGACAGGCTTTTCAACCGGTCTACCTGGATATTCACAATGAAAAAGTTGAATTGCGCTCTGCAGCTCATTTATGGGGAAAAGGGACGTTTGAGACCGAATCCATCCTGCAGAAGGAGCACAAGGATTCGAACTTGCGGGTGGCTTGCATAGGTCCTGCAGGAGAAAACCTGGTGCGCTACGCCAGCATCCAGGTGACCTACCGCCGCAGCGCAGCCAGATCCGGTATGGGTACAGTGATGGGATCCAAAAAATTGAAAGCGATCGCTGTTCGTGGTACCCATGGTTTGCCGATGGCCGATCCCGCAAGTGTGCAACAACTCGCGATGCAGCAGGAAAAACAAATCCGAAAAAATGCCTTTTACACCGGCATTCACAACTACGGCACCGGAGGATTGGTGGCTCTGATGCAACCCATCGGGCGCTTCCCTACCCAGAATTTCCGTTATGGGAGCTTCGATGGATTCGAGAGTATTTCAGGTGAAACTTTGAGAGAAAATCACCTCGTCCGGGATGTGGCTTGTTTCAGTTGTCCACTGGGATGCGATAAGGTGTACGAAGTAACCAAAGGAGAATTCGCCGGAACCCTGGATGCGAGCGTTGAATACGAAACTCTGAATGCCCTTGGGGCAAGGGTTTGCGTTCAAAATCTCCCAGCGGTGCTCAAAGCTAACGAGATCTGCGATGACCTTGGTTTGGACACCATTTCAGCAGGTTCATCCATCGCTTTTGCGATGGAGCTGACTGAAAAAGGAATCCTCAATAAAAAAGAATTGAACGGTCTTAACCTTGGTTGGGGAGAGTACCACGATGTACTCGAACTGCTGCAACGGATTGCTTACCGCGAGGATTTCCTGGGTGACCTTCTCTCAGAAGGCTCTGCACGAGCTGCTCACTGGCTTGGACGCGGTTCGGAACGTTATGCCATGCACGTGAAGGGACAGGATATCCCCGCCCAGGACGGGCGAGCCCAGCAATCCATGGGGCTGGCGCATGTCACTTCCAGCCGGGGTGCCGATCATCTGAAAGCATTCCCGGTTGTAGATGAAACCGGTGCTCCCGAAGAAGCCACACGCCGGTACGGACCGGATTATCTCCCCGATCTGGTCAACCCTTTGGCGACAAAGCATAAAGCTTTCCTGGTCAAGGATGGCGAAGATTATGGTGCTGTGATCGATTCCACCGGGAACTGCAAATCGGGTGGATCGTTTGTCATGGCTGAGATTTATTGGAAGGAAACAGCGGCTGCCATCCGTTCAGCTACTGGTATGGATATGACCGTCGAGCGTTTGAAACTGATCGGGGAAAGA
>JBGQAS010000458.1:0-2088 GCA_041494435.1 Anaerolineaceae bacterium
ACGCTAATCCAAGCAGCCCCCTGAAAACCAGAGTGGCGATTGCCCAACCACCTAAAACTCCTACACCATGGACTAACATAATTTTCCTACCTTTCGTTTCCTTTATTTATTTTTCTTATCTTATTCGATGCTGAGTATAGTTATAATGGGTCAAAATTTTGTCAAAATATTGTTTGGAACTTATTTCATTTCGCAGGCCACTTTTGACTGATTTTTCTATCTATATTTCCGAAATAAAAAGGGTCATCCTGAACTTCTCCGGATAACCCTTTGGAGAGGAGAGAAGAGAGTTCAACAATTATTTAAGATCGTTCACGATTTTCTTGTACTCTGCCTGGGAGATTTCACCCTTGGCATATCGCGCTTTGGCTATCGCAAGCGGATCCTCACTGGAACCGGGGCCCATGCCCATCGAGCCGGGACGCCAAAGACCCCTCACAGCCCAGATGATGAGCAAAACGATCAATGCCACCACTGCCAAACCAACGAGTCCTCCAACAATCATCATTCCAATTCCCCCAAATCCACCATATCCGAACATCATTTTTGCCTTCCTTTCTTTTTCTTTCTTTGTTCTTAGTTTTCTTATTATGATGCACAGTATAGGCAGGGAGAGTCAGAGATTTGTCAAAAAAATGTTTGGAACTTGTTTCGGTTTGGGGATGGAAATATGACTTGTGGAAAATCTAGCTGCCCGGCTCGATCCACATTTGATTCCCATCGGTGATCAGGTCGATGGATTCGCCCGGGGTGATTGTCTTCCATTCCTTCCATCCGAATGGGGGAGCTCCGGTGGAAATGGTCAGCAATGAATGATCACTCGTCCAGGAAGCCAAATCAGGGTCCAGGCTTTGGGCTTGGGTGAGGAGCAGGGTGGATGTGGAAGGTACAATCGCAGAAAGGTCTTTCGCTGGAATACCGTCTGGGATGGCCAACTCGAAGTTGCCATACCGGATAAGCAGGCTGCGTGCCGTGTCACTGATTTCCACCGCTTGTATTGTGACCCCGTCCAATTCGAAGAAATCGCCAGTGTTCATCATCTGGGAGGTAGTACCAAGTTGACGTAGATCGCTTTCCAGCCAGCGTGTCTCAGAATTGCCCTGTCCTTCCAATCCCCACAGGATCGTCGCCACGGGGAAATCCGCGACAGCATCATGGTTGGACGATACGGTCACTGGGTCAAGGCTGGTGATGACCAGGGCATCCAAATGGCGGTTGAGTGAAGGTAAGAAATGTTGGACAGCACTTTGGAATTCCATCGTGTCTGCCAATCCGTTCAGCATCAACCACCCGCCTTGGGGCGTTTGCAGGATGAGCGCCGGATGGTCTGGGTTCGAGAGGATGCGGATGTGCAGCCGGTCGTCGCTGATCCTCAGCCCAGTCGTCCACACGCCAAAGGATGCCAGTACAAGCCCTGTGACCAAAGTCCCTTGCATCAGCCGGCGTGGAGACCGTGGATAAAGCCACAACCAGACGAAAAGCAGGGCATACCCGGCGATTACCACTCTCAGGCTTATTTGTGGAAGGGAAAGTGTTCCGGGGATCTTTGAAAGTAAAGTGACCATGCTGTTGGTGTAACCCGCGAGCAGCGAAGCTGCCCAACCGAAAATGCCACCCAGCGGCAACCAGACGATACCCAGCATCACCGCCGCCAGGCCAAGCACCATCAACGCGGGCTGAACGGGCAGCACCAGCGGATTAGCTAATAGGGCAGATAGTGAGATCGAACGGAAATGATAAGCGAGCACAGGCAAAGTCATGGCTTGAGCGGCAATGGTGAGCAGGAAAATGGCGACGAGACCCTTGACTGTCTTCTGGAGAGCAGGATTCGAAATCCGCTTTTCGATCCAAGCTGAAACGCCGCTGGTGAGTGGTTCGGCAAACAGCACCAATCCCAAAGTTGCCAGGAAAGAGAGCTGGAAGCTGAGATCCCAGGGAAGGTAGGGGTTGAACAAGCACATGATCGCGCCCGTCATCAGGAGGATGTTGATCCCCGCAGAGCGCCTGCCGATCAGTTGTGCCAGGATCACCAGGCTGCCCATGATTGCTGCCCGGACGACCGAGGGGGTGGCTCCCACCAGCAGGGTG
>JBGQAS010000035.1:0-10385 GCA_041494435.1 Anaerolineaceae bacterium
AATGAAAGCTGGTCCAATGAAGGGCAGCAAGCGGGCAAAAAAAGTTTTGCGGCTCTTGCCAGATAGGACAGATCTGGCATCCTTTTGTACAGACTTATCGAAGGTGGATTGGTTCTTTTGAGGCATCCGCTGAAAACCCTTTTGGCGGTAATCAATCAAATAAAGATTATCTCATGCTCTCAATTTGCTCAGTCGTAACGAAAAATCGCCATGGCTTGGAGAGCCACGGTTCGGGAGTGTCTCCCAGGCCAATCCTGGGACTCGTTTGAATCATTTCCTGAGGAATGGGTATCCCTTCTTCGATGCGGAGCACACCGTTTTGTTGAAAAAGGGGAGTGTTATTCATTCGGCTGTCCAGGTCCAACGCCTGGGTGATCTTCGCCGGGCCGTTACACCATTCCCTGGGACTGCGTTGATGTCTGCGCGAAGCAATGATCTGCAACCCATCTGTAGGCAATATGGAACGTAAAAGGACTGCAGCCGGGAAGCCATCCGGACCGGTCACGCAATTCAGCATCCAGTGCATGCCGTAGGTGAAGTAAATGTATGAAAATCCAGGCGGTCCGTACATCACAGCATTACGCTTGGTCTTGCCAACGTGGGCATGGCAAGCCAGGTCTTCTTCCCCCCGGTATGCTTCGGCTTCAATTATTATCCCGGCCAGGGTGGTGCCATTTGATTTCCGCACAAGACGGCGACCAATCAGGTCGTGGGCAACTTCCGTGACTTCGCGGTCGTAAAAACTCTGATCCAATACGGATTTAAGAATGACCATTCAATTTTTGACTGAAGCGAGGGTCTTTTTCGAGGGTCAAGCGCAAGCCCACCGGAAGGGGGGTTTGAGGCTGGTAATTCAGCTTGGTTTTTGCGAGGGTGAGATCAGCACACATTCGTGAAGGTCCGCCTTCGTTGCGCGGGTTCTCAACCACCTGAGGGTGCCCGCCGGTGACTTCCAGGATCAAACGCAAGAGTTCGCGGATGCTGGTTTCCATCCCTGAACCGATATTGATGATCATGTTGTTTACATCAGCTGTAGACGCGGCAATCATGGCGCTTACTACATCATCCAGGTAGACGTAATCGCGGGTTTGTTCTCCCGTGCCATTGATGACGATGGTGCCTTGCTGGGTTGCCTGGCGCATGAAGCTTGTGATGACAGGTGCATGTGTGGGCGGCATTTGCTGACCAGGACCGTAGGCATTGAACACTCTCAGGCAGACCGTTTCCATACCCCAGAGTGTACCAATGGTGCGGACGTAATACTCCGCTGCCAGTTTGGAAACTGCATATGGCGAGCGTGGATTGGGGATGGCATTTTCGGAGAGGGGTTGAATTTGCTGGTCTCCATAGATGGCGCCGGATGAGATCAATACAACCCGCTTGACACCCACATCGCGCATGGCTTCCATCAAACTGACGGTACCCAATACGTTGACCTTGGTATAATCGCTGGGATAAAGGATGGATTCGGGGACAAGCACCCGGGCTGCCAGGTGATAAACGCAATCGGTTTCCTGGAGCACCTTCCAGAGCTTTGTCCGGTCGGATAAGTCTCCGCGAGTTAAGGGGATATCCTGATGGAGGGCTTTGGGATCGCCCGTAGAAAGGTTATCAAGCGCATGCACTTTATGCCCATCAGCAAAGAGCTTGTTGGCAAGCGCTGACCCCAAGAATCCTGCCGCACCAGTGATTAAGTATCGCATATGGTCTCAAAAAGGAATGAATTCGATTATAGCACAGCCATACTTTGAGCATTTCCAGATCGAAAAACGAGTTTTGAAGGTTGATTCTGGATTAGAATTGAAGAAATTCTCTCAAGACCTCAGGAATTCTTTTGAAAAATCACCTGCTAGCTTTCATTGGTATATCCATAATTTTCTTGGCGATACCTTTCCAATCGGTCATGGCGCAAGCGTCAACGACGGGTGCATCCCTCGAAGCATTGGATTCCGTCTGCCTGCCGGGATATTACCTTTCTGATTCCAGCGATTGCGTCAACCAGGGACCAGCCAAGGAGATCGCTGATTACTACAAACTTGGCATCACTTTTCCGAGAGCACCCTTTCCTTTTATTTCACCATCCCCCGACTTGCAGATAGTGCCGTACAAATACGCCAAGCTCTCCACAGATCAGGTACCCGCCTTTAGTAATGTACCTTCCTCTTCAAAAGAAACCCCGACTACATATTTACCGGCTGGTTTTAAATACATATCTTATTCGAGCATCACCCTTAACGCTTGGTTTTACGCAGAAAACGGCTATTTCATCGATGGTGGCGATCTTTCTCGTGTTTCCCTTCCCAGTTACTTGGGAAAGGCCACCGGAGTGATCATCAGTGCACCCACGCCTAGCGGGTTTGGCTGGATGATTGAACCAGATACACCCCGAGCAGGTCCGAGCCTGAGCCAAGCAGTAAGTGGCAAAACTTTAAATACCTATGACATGGTCCATGTGTACCAAACCATCATTTCCGAAGGTCGGGAATGGGTGATGGTGGATATCAATCAATGGATCCCCAAAGCTTCCATAGGGAGAGTCCTGTTTGCCAGCCAGCCTCCCGAAGGGGTGGATAATGGTAGATGGATAGAAGTCAATTTGTACGACCAAACTTTGTCGGTCTATGATCAAAACCAGCTTGTTTTTGCGTCTTTGATTGCCTCTGGTGCTGATCCATTTTTCACTCGCCCGGGTCTTTTTCACATCGCCGAGAAGAAACCTGCTGAAACCATGAGTGGCGGGAATGGTTCGCCCGATTATTATTACCTCGAAGATGTACCTTGGACCATGTATTATGATGGGACCCGGGCACTTCACGGAGCCTATTGGCGTACTAATTTGGGTTACCCCGCTTCGCATGGTTGTGTAAACCTTTCTGTTGGTGATTCCCGCTGGCTTTACGATTGGGCACGTGAAGGTGATTGGGTTTATGTCTGGGATCCTTCGGGGCGAACTCCCACCGATCCAGCGTTTTACACCCAAACGGGTGCCTGGTAGTTGAAAGGCTTGCAGGGGATGTTCAAGAAGGTGCCTGACCGATGCTAGAAGTCCGCGATATTCAAAAAACCTATCAAAACCAGCCTTTGTTGAAAGGGATCAGTTTTACTGTTTCTCAAGGTGAAACGGTTGGTCTGTTGGGTCCTTCAGGCAGCGGCAAGAGCACACTCTTACGGATCATTGCGGGCTTGGAAGAAGCCGCTTCAGGGCAAATCCTTTGGGATGGAAAAGATATCAATAATGTCCCGACATATAAACGGAACTTCGGATTGATGTTTCAGGATTATGCCCTTTTTCCCCACCGAAACGTTCGTGAGAACGTCGCTTTTGGGCTCAAAATGCAAAAACTTCCAACCCGCGAGATAGAGCCACTAGTTGATAAAGCTTTGGCACAGGTGAATCTTTCGAGTTTTGCCAACCGCAGAGTAACAGATCTTTCGGGGGGAGAACAGCAGCGTGTTGCCTTGGCCAGGGCGCTGGCACCCCGACCGAAGCTCCTCATGCTGGATGAACCTCTGGGTGCGCTCGACCGGGCTTTACGCGAACAGCTCATAGAAGAACTCCACGAACTGCTGCATGAAATCGGGATCCCTGCTATTTACGTTACCCACGACCAGGACGAAGCTTTTGCCATGGCAGATCGATTGCTCCTGCTCCACGGGGGGAAAATAGTTCAAGAGGGGACTCCCGAAGAGGTCTATCGGAATCCAACCTCCGAATGGGTTGCCAAATTCCTGGGACTTTCCAACCTGGTTAAAGGCACTGTAGAAAAGGCAAAACCATTTCGAGTGAATACGGCTATTGGGGAATTCCAGCTCGATAGCAAAAGAGTTCTTGAAGTACCCGGAAACAAGGTTACTTTGCTTCTGAAACCTGATTCTGCTCTTCCCGTAAAAAAGGCACTGGCAAAAAATTGCCTGCAAGGGAAAGTAACAGATTCCCTTTTTCGCGGCACCGGCTACCTGGTTCGGCTGACAGCAGAACACCAGGCGAAATTCGAATTCCTCCTGGATAAACCTTACAAGAAGGGCGAATCGATCGTTCTCGAAATCGATCCCGAAAAAATTCTATGCCTTTACTGATCCACGGGCAGTACGTCCAGGTCCGAAAATTGAATCCCAGTCACCAGGAAACCTGGCATTATTGGGCGCGGGTGAAAAATATCCTGCCTGATGGCATCCTGCTGGAAGCTTTCTTTGATGGAGAAGACCGACCTTTTCACGGGATAAAACTGGAAAAAGACGATCGGTTCATCGAGCGGTATTTCACGAACCATTGGTATAACATTTACGAGATCTATCATAAAGATAATGGGGAATTGAAG
The DNA here is from genome assembly GCA_041494435.1 of Anaerolineaceae bacterium. Taxonomy (GTDB): domain Bacteria; phylum Chloroflexota; class Anaerolineae; order Anaerolineales; family Anaerolineaceae; genus JBGQAS01. The sequence continues at coordinate 4,320 of JBGQAS010000035.1, forward strand.
GGTTGGTATTGTAATATTGCGGAACCGGCTGTGATCACGAACGAAGGAGTTGCGTTTGTCGACCTGGCGCTGGATGTGCTTGTTTTTCCGAACGGGAAACTCCAGGTGCTGGATAAAGATGAATTTAAAAAGCTGGAGTTAACCCCAGATCAGAAAACCAAATCCCTTGAAGCGGTCGAGGAGCTGAAAGAGTTTTTTCGTCCCCCCATTACTTTGCGACTGGACTCGAACGAATGAAAAGAGGCGGTTCACAGCGAACCGCCTCTTTCTTTTTTCGAAAATCATCAAACAAGCCAGGTGTGAATCTGCAATCCGAAGATCTGTTTCCACCAAACCGGAAAATTGCGAACCAGGGCAATGGCTCCCAGCACGAGCAGAACGCAGATGATGACAGCAAAGATTACTGTAATTATGATGACGACCTCCGAAGCCCGGATCTTGCGAGTATGCGGGCGACCCGGTTCCGAGGGCACCTTTTCAGGCGGCTGGACTGGCGCGGGTGTTGAGGGTTGATTTTGTACCATTTGTACCTCCACTAATACATACGATAATTCGCAGTGTAAGTTACGTTGAAGTCACTTCATCTTTTGGTTCTTGTTTTTCCAGAGCCTTCTTTTTCCTTTTTTCTATCAGATTGCGGATAAAGATGATCGCCAGGGTCAGGCTGAAGATCAGGAGAAGCATTCCCAGCCAGGGCAAGATGATGGATACGATGGAAATCGTAGTGGAGATGGCATCCTCACCAATGGATACGGGGATATTGGCGGCTCCTGCAGTGGTCGCTGTTACAACAGGTCGGACAACAGCGCTTTTCACTGCATGAACTCCTCCGGCGATGATCAATCCCAACGCAAGAGCCAGGACGGAATCCATGTTCTTGATCACTGACGTGCTCGCAGCAAAAGCTATCGCTCCAGCGGCAGGGCGGATAATGGTTTGAATGATGTCGTTGATGTGATTGACCACTGGGATTTTATCTGCCAAGAATTCGATCAAGGTCAATACGATCAATAGCCCGATGATCCACCAACTGGTCAGTGCATTCCAGGGTTTGTTTAACACGATTAAATTCGTGAATTTTCCCAACAAGGCAACTGCCAGTAAGGGAATATATGCGTTAAGACCGGCACTGGCAGCCAGGCCAAAAGCAGAAAAAACGGCAAACAAGGCTATCAAGGTAAACCTCCAAAATTATTATAGCGTGAAACCTGCCCATGTTCCTGTAATGGTCAGGCGAATGACATCCATCAACAGGATTTGAAAAAACGCACAAGCCAGACCACTCAATAACCAGGGCAGGTATTCGCGGAAGGAAGCAATAGTATTATCGCGCTTCCATATCATGATTATTAATACGGAATATACCAGCGAAAGGATTCCCAAAACTGTCAATGTGCTCAAAATAGCCAGGGGAAAAAGGAGAAGAGAAAGCCTGGATAACACCAATATGTCGAAAAAAGCAACCTCTCCCACCAGGGGAAGCAATTGCCTCCATTTACTTAACATCTTTTCCGGGATGGAATCATTCCAAACAGTTATGTTGAAAACGGTTACCAGCATTACAGCAATGACAACTCCCATTCCGGATCCAGTCAGGAGGCGCAGCCAATTTTGGGGAGGATATAGTCCTTCCATACCCGGAAAGAAATGCAAAGTTGAATTGATTCCATCGATTGCGAACAGGAGGAATAACCCTAATAGAGTAAAAAGAATTTTCTTGGAGGGATAACCTGCCTTCCTCGGTTGGGAGAACAGGTAGATTAGCCCTGCCATGGCACCAAGATACATCCCCGTACAGCGGCTGCACAAGGGCATTTGCTCACCGTAAAAAAAATAGGAATGTTCCGCAATGCGATGGCAAACCGCATAGGCAATGGAATCCAGTTTCCCCCAAAAGCCGGCAGGGGTCCACCCCAGCCAAAAAATGAACAATCCAATAAAGATCAGGAACAAACTGACCATGAAAATTGTTAAAGAAGAAGGTTTTTTTAACTGTTGTTCCATCAAAATCATTATAGGAGAATCATAAAAAGCCGACAAGTTGATTGTCAAGCCACGTGAATTCCTTTATCATGAATAAAAGCAAGGAGAAGAAATGAAAAAATCCCGTAATGTATTAATGATTTTATTTGCGGGGATCATAGTCGCGGGTTGTTTCCCCGGTGCGCTTCCTACGGTTGTTTCCATTCCCACCAATACGATTACTCCAGTCGGAATCACCGTTTTTCCCACTTCGACCTCAATGGCAACACCTACGGAAACGCCGGTTCCAACGGCGACCGCACCAGCCTATCCGGTACAGGGGATGGGTCCGAGTGGGTTCCCCAGTAATGTGGACCCGCTCACTGGATTGGTGGTAGCGGATCCCACCCTCCTCAACCGCAGGACCATTGCCATCAAGATAGAAAATATTCCACGGGATGACCGCCCCCAATGGGGATTGACCAACGCAGATATTGTATATGAATACTACACCGAGGAAGGCGCCACCCGGTTTAACGCGGTTTTCTATGGGCAAAATTCGGACAAGGTGGGACCCATCCGCTCCGGACGGTTTTTTGACGCAAATGTCGTGCAAATGTACAAATCAGTCTTCATCTTCGGTTATGCCTGGCAACCAGAATTTGAATCCTTTGTCAATTCTGATTTTGGAAGACGCCTGGTACTGGAAAGCGATTATACGAAACCTACTCTCTTCCGTGTCTCGGGAGAAGGTAGTTACGACCTGCTCTTTGCAAACCTGACCACCCTGCCAAGCCTTCTCAAATTGCTAAGTATCGACAACACAAAGCAGAACCTGGAAGGAATGTTGTTCAATTTTCAGGTGGCAGGAACCAGCCAACTGGCAAATTCGGTTACTGTTCGCTTTTCTTCGGTCATATATAACCGCTGGGATTACAGCACGGCGACCGGGCTGTACACACGCAGCGTGGATTCGGTTACTGCCCAGCAGGTCGCAGATGAGAAGTACACCGTTCTCACGGATCGGAACAATGGGCAACCCATTACTGCTGCGAATGTTGTCATACTTTATGCACCCTACCAGATATATGTCAGGAATTCAACTACGGAGGTATACCAGATCCCGCTTTCGGGCTTTGGACCTGCCTATTTGGTAAGGGACGGGCAGATTTACCAATTGACTTGGCACCGAAATTCCTCAACGGATTTAGTCACCCTTCAAGACGCCAATGGGAACTTGTTTCCCCTGAAACCTGGGAATACCTGGTTTGAAGTGATCCACACTGCTTCCGACTTGACCCAACCTGCAACCGATGCCTGGAGGTTCACTCTGCATCTTCCTTAATCGGAGCGTTTTACTCCGAAAATCTTGACAAAACCTGGGATTTGAGTCATACTACTTTTTAGAGCTTTTATGAATCGCCATCCCATCAACGAGGAGGTGATGTCCATTATGAGTACAAGTTTTGAACGTAGCGCTGTGGCATCCCTCCTCGGTATCCGATAAGGGTGCCACAGCGCAAAAAACAGAGACCGCCGAAAGGCGGTCTTCTGCTTAAAACATGAAGACTTTATTCTACAAAATGAAATTAATCCTTCAAATCAAGCCAAATAAAAGGGAAATGGAAGGATTGACGGGCGGCTATTTGGGAGTATAATTTTGCGCTTGTTCTGAAAATGCTACCACGACCAATCCCCGGATAACCCTGACGGGGATGGTTTTATCAAAGGGTGGAAGCTCAATTACGACTTTTTCATGCGATAATGGATTGAGCTGAAAGGAATTTTCATGCGGCAAAAGGCAGTCGAACCTGTAAAAAAAGGTTCCGAGTCTGTAGAGACGGAATATTTTCGTTTATCGACGGATGAAGTCTACGACTCTTTAAAATCCTGCGCGGATGGGCTTTCTCAGGAAGTCGCCGAAGAACGTTTAGTCCAATTTGGAAAAAACGAGATCCGCGAATTCAAAGGGAAACCCCTCATCGTTCGGTTCTTGGCGAATTTTACCCATTTGATGGCCATCATGCTATGGGTGGGGGGGATTGCAGCTTTGTTTGCCCAAATGCCCCAATTGGCCATCGCTGTTTGGATGGTGAATGTCATCAACGGGGTATTCAGCTTTTGGCAGGAATTCCGGGCTGAGAGAGCCACCGCTGCCCTTAAGAAATTAATCCCGACCTATGCTCGCGTTTTGCGATTGGGCGTCGAACAAAAGATCCTGGCAGAAGAACTGGTACCGGGGGATATTATTCTATTAAGTGAAGGAGATAATATCTCTGCGGATTGTCGCTTGATCAACCAGGCGGAATTGAGATGTGATCAATCCACCCTCACCGGTGAATCACGCCCGGTTTCCAAATCGACTGCCCCGGTCCAAAAGCAGGGGATCTCCTATACAGAAATCCCGAATCTGGTATTTGCCGGGACGCATGTTGCCTCTGGTACCGGAAAGGCGATCGTTTTCGCCACCGCCATGAATACCCAATTCGGTAAGATTGCCAACCTGACCCAGCAAGTGGGAGAAGATCTGAGCCCATTACAAAAAGAAATGGTGGTTGCCACCCGGGTTATCACCATCATCGCACTCGGCGTTGGCGTAGTTTTCTTTATCCTGGCAGTATTGTTCGCGGGGATTTCGCTGATTGAGTCATTCATATTCTTCATCGGTATGGTCGTGGCATTCGTCCCCGAGGGGATGCTTCCGCTTGTTACGCTTTCATTGGCTATGGGTACCCAACGCATGGCAAAGCGCCATGCCTTGATTAAAAAATTATCTGCTGTCGAAACTCTTGGATGTACCACGGTGATTTGCACAGATAAGACCGGTACCCTGACTCAAAATGAAATGACTGTCCGAGATATATGGCTTCCCTCAGAAAACGTTCTCGGGGGAAGGAAAATCTCTGTAAGTGGGATTGGGTATGAACCGACCGGAAAATTGGAAGAAAACGGAAAGCTTCTTGACATTCAGGTTGATGAGGATTTGAAACAACTGCTGCGGGTCGCGAGCTTGTGTAATAACGCACGCCTGCTTACCCCGGAACAAAGCGGGAATGGAAATGGAAAAGCACACCGCTGGTCCATCCTGGGCGATCCCACCGAAGCCGCCCTCATTGTGACAGCTCAAAAAGCCGGGCTGACCCTGGGCGTAGAAGAAAGTCGAACTCCGCGCATTCGTGAGATCCCCTTTGAATCACGCCGGAAAAGGATGAGCACCGTTCACACGATTCCTCAGACCACTGCCTCTGGCAGGCGGCAAGAGGTAGCCTTTGTCAAAGGTGCACCCAAAGAAGTGCTTGATCTTTGCACTCACATCAAGAAGAACGGAAAAGACGTTGCCCTGGGTGAAGCAGAGCGTAATGCCATCATGGCGGCCAATGACGATTTTGCTCGCGATGGTTTGCGCGTTTTAGCCATGTCCGAACGGCAACTCCCCGAAGGTATGCAGGAATACAAAGCTGATCTGGTGGAGAAAAACCTTACTTTCCTAGGTTTAATGGCCATGATGGATCCGCCTCGTCCCGAGGTAACCGAAGCGGTCGAGAAATGTCATCGGGCGGGTATCCGTGTGATCATGATCACCGGAGATTATGGGCTGACGGCAGAAAGCATTGCCAAACGGATTGGGATCATCACTGAACCCAATCCGCAGATCATTACCGGTTTTGAATTGGAAACCATTCCCGAAAAGGAGTTGGAAGCAGTATTCCAACACGAAGTGATTTTTGCCCGAGTTGCTCCCGAGCAAAAACTGAGAGTGGTCACCGCCCTGCAATCATTGGGAAATGTGGTGGCTGTTACAGGGGATGGGGTTAACGATGCACCAGCTTTGAAGAAGGCGGATATTGGTGTAGCCATGGGTCTTGCAGGAACCGATGTTGCCAAAGAAGCATCAGATATGATCCTCACTGATGATAATTTTGCCTCGATTGTGAATGCTGTGGAAGAAGGGCGGGCAGTTTACGCCAACATCAAGAAATTTACCACCTATATCTTCACTAGCAATACCCCTGAAGCTATTCCTTTCATCCTGTTTGTATTAAGCGGCACCCGTATTCCCCTGGCGCTGAACGTGATGCACATTTTGTCCATTGACCTGGGGAC
>JBGQAS010000425.1:0-2278 GCA_041494435.1 Anaerolineaceae bacterium
AAACGAATTGCTCTGACGAGCTCACTTGCTTTGAGCTTCTTGGTGTTTGCAACCCCTGAAAAAGGTGATCCAAAAACTGGCATTTTCTTTCTCCTCTCTAAATTCTTATCGGATTTCCGCTCATGATAGGAAATCCGTTGATGACTGATCGACCCGACGATTTTATAAGATCGAGTTACAGCAAATTTCAAAGCTCAGTCTAGCTACGATCTGTTTTTATAATATTTCTTTTCCTACGTAATTACAATTGCGATCTGCCACTCGATTTTTTTTATTAAGCTTCATAAATCAAATCGACGCCTGTTGGATATGTAGATAGGATGGCACTCCAGGGTATATTGATACACGATCCAAATGGTCGGGTTTTACCCCATTACTTTTTAATGGCTGCTTTGTTAAAAACCAAAGCTTTCTCAACGGGATGTGCCATTTCGGCAATTTCAACGGTTTTCGTCGGGGGTTGTGTTGTGGTTTGAACGGGCGTCAAATGCTTTGTTTCATTAACTGCCAGGAGTTTTATGTGAGTCCCTTCCACTTGGAATCTGGTTAATGAGCAATTGCCGACGGTCGTGCGCCACCATCTCCAGCGTTTTTCGGGCAGAAACCAGGAAAGTACGGCAGAGATCACACCAGCGTGTGCTACTACAGCCACGCGTTGATCAGGATGCCTCGACAAGATTTCCAATAATACTTTTGATACCCTCCCTTCAACTGGCCAGGTAATGGTTCTGCCAACGCGAGCATCCAGATAATCTTCAATAGGATCAAATATAGAAAGAAGCTCCAAAATCACGAGTGCGGGCATTTCGGTAAACCGGACTTCCTGAACACCCGATCGCATTTCGGGTTTTTTACCGATTTTGGATCCGATAATATGGGCCGTCTCCTGTGTGCGTCGCAAGGGACTGGAGTAAAACCCATCCAGATGGTTTTTACGAATAGAAAAGTACTGACCAGTTTTGGATGCTTGTTCCTGCCCAAGTTTGGTCAATGGAGCGTGAAAGTAATCTCCGTTTATGCGAACAGCGTTACCGTGCCGGATAAGGATCAGTTCTGTTGCCAAGAAGGAAATCTCCCTATGTATTTGTTATTCTAATCCTCTAGCAAAAATCGTTCATGGCTAGGAAACCGGGGAAACAGGTTGAGGTAATTCCTTGGTTGATTTTTTCTGTTTTTTCTCTGCACCTTCGCCCAATTTGGGCGCCAGTACACGCAAAGCGCCGGGGAGGATTTTGATTTTTGCATAACCTTTTCCCAGGATAATTCCTTCCGCTGCTATAGCAAGCTTCGGAGATGTTTTCACCTCAATTTTTTTCGCCCGGTAACGTCGGATCCGTCCATCTGGTGTTACTCCTTCATTGGCTGTTTTGAGGAAATAACTAATCAAATCAGCTTTGGTAAATCCAGGGTAAACCGCGATATCCAGCAATCCGTCATCCATGGATGCATCGGGGGCGATAAGGTTTTTTGCCGCAATCACAGGCACATTGGCAATAGTCACCAACATGGTTTCCACTTCAATTTTGCTTTCGTTATCCAGGGTCAAATTGACGGTGGGTCTTGATTTAAAATGCAAAACCGTCATTACAGCATCCCTAACCCCCGAAAGTTTCCCAGCTTTAGCTGCATTGATCATGGGAAAAATAGTGGCTGTCAGACCAACAGCGGTAACCATGAAGAAATAGAATTTTTTCCTCTTCTTGGTGCTTACTTGTCCCAAATCCAATTTGCGCGTGTGACCGGCTGCAATAATGGCACAGGCTTCCTTCATATCTTCGGGGATCCCCAAATTCCTGGCAATATCATTTTCAGTACCGGCTGGAATGATTCCCAAGCTAACCTTGGAACGTGCGATCCCTCGGATCACCGCCCCCACGGTACCGTCACCACCCATGGCGACAATAACATCGTAACCGTCTTTAACAGCTTGCTGTGCAATGGGAATCGCTTCTTTTTTCGGTTTCGCCAATGCTACGTCAACATCCAGACCAGCATCCAGCAAATAATGCGATACTTGCTCAAGTCGTGCGGCTTCAAGCAAAACATTCCCTGCTCCGGGGTTGGCAATTAATTTAACCCGAACGGGTTTATTCTTTTTTGACATATCCAATACTCCTTTCCAAATCTACTTTTTCGATCCAGCTTGGGTTTTCCCTGATGCCTTTTGTTTCTTTTGAGGTGCAACTTTATCTACGGGTTGGTGAATGAAAAAACGGGTCTTCCCCCAGAGATAAGCTTGAATCAGTCCAACCAGGGTCAGGCTGCCAAGCAAATAGGA
>JBGQAS010000105.1:0-6632 GCA_041494435.1 Anaerolineaceae bacterium
CACCAACACGGTCCAACTTCGGCAAGACAAATTCATGGCCAATGTTGCCGGGGTGCAGCCGGGAGAGGTGGTCATGCCGGTGAAGCTCGCCGGGATCAACCACTGCTCCCTGATCACGGAAATGCGCTTAAAGGATGGGACAGATGCTTTGGAACTGGTGCGCAAGAAAGCCAAGCACCCCATCGTCCGCTGGGGATTGGAGACCCATCACATCCTGCCGGTTGTCTGGCCGCACTGGGTGGAGTTCTACCCAGCACTGTGCAAGCTGGTAGGGAAATATGAAGGTCGGGCGCAGGGATTGTTCCTCACCTACGGTTCGCAGGTCAAGGATATGAAGATCGAAACCAACCGCATTCGCACCTGGGAAAGACTGGTGGCACAATGGGTGGCAGGGGACGGGAAACCTTCCCTCGAAGCCATTCCTGAAACCGAACCGGTGCAGTTGATCGAAGTCATGGAATCCATGGTCGAAGATAAAAAAGAATTCCACGGGGTCAATGTTCCCAACCACGGCGTCATCGAAAACATGCCCGACGATGTAATTGTTGAGGTCATGGCGGTGATCGGGGCGAACCAGGTTCAACCTCTTCAGGTGGGCAGGATCCCGGATGAAATTGCTTCCTTCCTGAAATTGCATACAGATGTGCAGAAACTGACCGCCCTGGCGGGGCTCACTGGAGACCGGAAGACAGCGTTACAGGCCATGGAGTTGGATCCGTTTGTGGCTGCCAACCTGGAATTGAAGCAGATCCCTCTAATGCTGGACGAAATGCTGTTGGCGCACAAGGATAACCTGCCGCAGTTTAAATAAGCAGAGCATAATTTGAAGGAGGAACTTGCCATGCCAGAACGAAACCCATACATCATTTATCTGAATGATGTCGCCCCGGATGATGTGGGCGATGCCGAAGGATTCCGCGGAGTGGATATCCGCTGGATGATCACCGATGGCACCATGAAGAACCCGCATTCCACCCTGTTCCGCGTGATCTTCCCCAAGGGCGCTTATCATGGTCCACACTATCACACCAAGACGGATGAACTGTTGTGGACAGTGAGGGGGAAAGCCCTCCAATGGGTTAACGGAGTCGAATGCGTGATGACTGCCGGATCTGCCATGTATATTCCCAAGAATGTCATCCATTGGATGCGCAACGACGGAGACGAAGATGTTGAGACGATCGGTTTTTACCCGGACGTGAAGAACTACGCCGAATCCGACCAGATCCTGATGCCGGATCCTGAAAATTACGGGTTCAAGCCCCACAAGTAAAATTGGTTTTTCCTGTCATATGGATTAAATGAGTTGCCCTGACGTCAAGGGCAACTCTTATTAATCCCTGGAAAGGAAAAAACGAGAAGCGAGATTTTTTCGAATCCTTCAGGATTTATATTAATCTTAGGAAGGGAGTAATAAGGATTCGTAGAAATGTGTCCTTAAGAAAATAAGGAGTCTTGATGGCTGGATTTATTTGCCCTATTCCATTAATGCAATAAAATAAGATCACAACAATCATGAATCCACCAACAAAAATGGAACTCCACTACAAGAGCCAACCCCGGGTAGAAGGCTATCGGGAGATCGTGAGCCCGAAGAACAGCCGATTGAAATACCTGACCTTTGGACTGGTCAGCTTGTTTGGTGAGACCCTGGAATATCGCAGCCATTTGAAAGAGGAAGAAGCTATCCTGACCCTGATCCAGGGGGAAGGGACGGTTGAGATAAGAGAAGATACCGGGACAAAGCTTAAGTTTCCGATTGGACCCCGAACGAATCCCTTTGCAGAAAAGGCGAGCATGGTGTACGTGCCGCCCAAAGCTTCCTTCCGAGTGATCAGCAACGAAGGCGGAATGGAACTGGCTTTCCACAAGGCTCCTGCTAGAAAGCAGGGGTTTGCCTTGCACATACGCCCGGAGGATATTTCCACCGTGCCCACCGGAAAGGATAACTGGCGCCGGGACATTTCCCTGGGCACCACGATGGATCTTCCCATTCAACGCCTGGTCATTGGCGAGACCGTGAGTGCTGCGGGGAACTGGTCCAGCTATCCCCCCCACAAACATGACGAGAGGAACCTTCCAACGGAATATCCCCTCGAAGAGATCTATTATTTTTTGGTGAATCCCAGCCAGGGATTTGGGTTGATGAGGGTGTACGATCCACCCAAGCGGAGAGACAGGCAGGATGAAGCGGTTGTCATCCAAAATGGAGACACGGTTGTCATCTCCCGCGGTTACCACCCCGTCGTGGCGGCACCGGGGTATCAGCTCTATTACCTTTACGCCCTGGCAGGGAGAGAGAGATATCACGGTACCTGGAGCGATGACCCTGCCCATCAATGGGTGCGGGATGCCAAGCCATAGCCTATCGAGCAACCGACTTTGACGGTTCGTCGTTTAAGAATTTTTAAATCTCCCCATCTCTAAAAAAGTGATAAATGACACTAGCCTTAGGGCAGTGAAATTTGATACAAATCATCCGAGAACCTCTACACGTGTAGACTATACGTGTAGACAACTCGAGTAAATATGCCCAAATTACCGCATGCAGTCACCCGTGACGAAGTAGCCAAAGAAGCCAATGTCTCTGCTGCGACCGTTTCCTACGTCGTCAATAATGGACCGCGTCCGGTAGCTCCCGAAACCAGGAACAAAGTCCTGGCAGCCATCCAAAAGCTTGGATACCGACCCAATGCCGTGGCCCGTAATTTGCGGATGCAACATACCTCGACCATTGGGCTGATCATCCCTGATACCTACAATCCCTTTTTTGCCGAAGTTGCTCGCGGGGTGGAACAGATCGCCTTTGAAAATAACATGACGGTGGTCCTCTGCCACTCGGACTACAAGCTCGAACGCGAACTTCAATACATTGAAGTTTTACAGGCGGAGAGGGCAGCGGGAGTGATCTGGTTCCCGGCGACCAACTCGACGGAACCCGCCATTCGGGTGAGTAACTACGGCATGCCCCTCGTGGTTCTGGACCGGATCCTTGCAGGGGTAAGAGCACCTTTCGTGGTTGCTGATAATTTTCTGGGTGGATATCTGGCAACCAAGCACTTGATCGAATTGGGACACAAGGTGATCGCCTGCATTACTCGCCCCATGGTGCTATCTCATTCGTCCGAGCGTATCCGTGGATATCGCCAGGCACTGATCGACCATGACATCCCGTTCAATGAATCTCTCCTTATTACCGGCGGTCTACGCCTGGAAGATGGCCGTAATGCGGGGTTTCAAATTCTCGAGCACCCGTTGAAACCAACAGCTATTTTCGCCTACAACGACTTCATGGCAATTGGCGCCATGCGTGCCATCCACGAAAAAGCAGTCCCCATCCCAACCTCTATTTCCATCGTGGGATTCGATGATATTCCCCAGGCTGCTTTCACCTCTCCCGCGCTGACCACGGTTTCACAACCGAAATTGGAGATGGGCAGGCAGGGAGGTGCTTTGCTCCTGGATGTGATGGATGGAAGAACCATTTCTCTGAAAGATAATGCTCCCTTATCGGTAAAGCTTGTTGTAAGAGAATCAACAGGAGCATGTTCCTAGGGGTAAGGTTTACTCGTACAGCAACACCTGGTTGTCGCCTGAATGATTTTTCATCAGCAGGTTGGAAATCATGAAGGAGTTCAGAGAGAGATCGGGTAGGGATAAAAGAGATACCTATGCAAAATGAGTCCATCAAGATCAGCATGGCAATGTCGCCGTTTCCCTCTGTGTTTGCTCCCCTGGTTTTTGCAGGGAGGTTGGAAGAAGGCATGAAGGAACTATCCCGGGCGGGTTTCCAGGGGGTCGAGATAAGCTTGCGCTGTAGTGATGACATTGATAGATCCTGGCTCCAGAAAACCCTCACGGAACTTCACCTTTCCGTCTCTGCATTTGCCACCGGGCGCATGTGCCTTGAAGAATCCTATTGCCTTTGCGATCCTCTTCCCGAACATCACGAAAAAGCAGGCGAACGGTTGAAGGATATCATCCGCATGGCAGCTCAATTCCATGCTCCGGTCATTATCGGCGGAGTGCGCGGAAAATTGAGTGGAGGTCCCGATCAAAGGGAACAGGAAAGGAGCCAGGCAATCGAAATCCTGCGGGATTGTGCCGGCCTGGCAAACGGAATGGGCACTCACCTTTTGCTTGAACCGATCAACCGTTATGAAACCAACATCATGAACTCCGCTCAGGATGCCCTGGACCTGGCCGAAGAAATGGATTGTGAGGGAGTGAAGGTCTTGCTGGATACCTTTCACATGAACATCGAAGAGGTCGACTTTACCGAAACCATCCAGCATGTGGGGAACCGGTTGGGGTACATTCATTTTTCAGATAACAACCGGCTGGCTCCAGGCCAGGGACACATCCCGTTCCCAGTGATTCTGGCTGCTCTGGCGAAAGTTCATTATTCAGGATTTATTACTGCGGAAATCCTCCCTCTCCCGGATGATGAAACCGCTCTCCATCTCACGAATCAGTATATGAAACAGTTGATCATGAAATCCCCATTATCGAAAAATAGAAAGGAAACCAAATGACTAAATGGACGATTCCCCCATCTGGTGGTCACATGGACAGACCGACCGGCATATACCTGCAAACCATGACAGGCAAAGAAACCGCTGCCCGCTTAAAAATGAATGACCTGATTATCCTACCGATCGGCAGCACCGAGAACCACGGTCCCCACGCCTGCTCGGGCGAGGATACGTTCCTGGTAACGCGTATGGCGGAGCAGATCGCTCAGAAAACTGGCTGCACGGTTGCCGAACCTATGTGGTATGGATCCCATCCCTATCATCACCTGGGCATGCCGGGAACTGTGGTGATCCCAGAAGAAACCTTTGCGGATTACTTGAGGGCGATCATAGCTGGCTTATGGAATACGGGCTTCCGCAAACAAATTTTACTCAACGGTCACGGCCAGGATTATGTTATCCCAATGGCCATCCATCAATTCGGCAAAAAGTACCAGGTACCGGCTTTGATCATCAACGTGAACTGGTGGTTCATCATCAAGGAACACATCCGCGATAAGGCTCATGGTGGCCCCTTTGAAACTCCGTTCGTGCATGCCGATGAAGCTGAGACCTCGTTTTCGTTGGGTCTGTTTCCCGAAATGATCCATATGGAAGACGCAGTGGATACTCAGGGAGAAAGCTTGATGCCCCCTGGTCACATCGACGGATCCGGTTCAGCCTACGGTCGCCCCATCCCCTTCTGGCAGCATATGGGTGCCTCAACCATCGAAGTCATTGCGACCCCGGAAGGTGTGGTCGGGAGCGCCACCCTGGCGGACGTGGAAAAAGCCAAACCGGGTTTGAATGCCATCATGGATTACCTGGAGAAATTGGTTACAGACATCATGACGAAGTACCCTGCCGGTAAACTGCCGCCGACGGGCAAGATCACCCAGCGTACGAAGGAAGAGATCGACGCATTGCTCAAGGGTCCACTGAAAAAAGGCGGTCGCCATTTGTATACCGTGGCGTATCCCCCATGATCTGGTTGAAATAACTACGGGTGATTTTTGGAGCTATGAAATCTGCACAGGACACATTTTTATCAAAGGAGTGAAAAATGCCAGAAAAAGTAAAAGCAGTAGTCATGACAGCACCCGGAAAAGTGGAGGTACAAGAACTCCCATATCCGGATCATTTGGAACCCGGGGCTGTTATCGTGAAAATGGAAATGTCGGGCATCTGTGGCACCGACAAACATGCCTACAAGGGTGAGGTTACCCTGTATGGTGGCACTCAATCCGAACAGGATATGGTTTACCCGGCGGTGCATGGTCACGAGAATTCCGGTATTGTGGTCGAGATGAACGGGCAGGGCCGGGACATCGAATACAAAGGTCTGCCACTCAAGATAGGGGATCGAGTCACCAACTGTCCCAACGTGATCTGCGGAAGGTGTTGGTATTGCCGTAACGTCCATGGCTATCCTTATTGCGCTGAACACCAGGGCATCGGCATGACCTACCGAGCCGATCAATACCCTTACATCGTCGGCGGTTGGGGCGAATACATGTACCTGCCACCCAAGGCCTGGGTGTACAAAGTACCTGAATATATCCCGGTGGAATACGCCTGCCTTGTAGAACTTTTTGTAGTGGCTGCTCTATTGGACCGGGCAAAGGACTATGCCGCCTATGGTGGCAAGGGATTCCACTTTGGTGATACGGTTGTCGTCCAGGGATCCGGTGCCATCGGCATGATGATGGTCGCCAAGGCGCGCATGCTGGGAGCGGGCAAGATCATCACCTTGGATCCCATGGATAAAAAATTGGAAATGTCCAAGGAATTCGGTGCGGACCTTGGGATCAACGTGAGCAAGTACACCGATGCCGAACTGGTGCAGTACATCCACGATGAAACGGAAGGGCGTGGGGCAGACGTGGTGGTGGAAACCGTGGGACAACCCGAAGTTTTAAAGGTCGGGTTGGAAATGCTCTGCCGAGGTGGAACCTACATGGAGACCGGTAACTTTGTTGATACTGGCAAGACTGTGGAATTGAACGTTCATCGCCACATCGCCGCCAAGAACGTGCTGCTGTTTGGGAATACCAACCATCCCCACGATGGTTATTACGTGGCCATGGACATGATGTGGCGGCACCGCACGGAATTCCC
>JBGQAS010000101.1:0-6697 GCA_041494435.1 Anaerolineaceae bacterium
AAATGCTCTTCTCGAAGGAACGTTCACCAACAATGGTACCCTGCAGTTGAGTTCTGCTAATGCACCAACCGACTTGAGAATCTCCGGCGATGTGACCCTTGCCGGCACCGGTAGCCTGACCATGGGCAACAATCCGAATAACCGGGTGTTAAATGGCACCACTATTGGGACGCTCACCAACGCCTCCGGCCACACCATCCAGGGTGCCGGTCAATTGGGTGTAAACTTGATTGGGCTTGACAACCAGGGATTGATCCTCGCGAACCAGGCTACTCAGCTTACCATCAATCCAAGCGACACCCTCAAGTTCACCAACAGCGGTACCCTTCAGGTGAATGCCGGCAGCACTCTGCAAGTCACGGACAGTCTGACAAACTATAGCGGCACTACCCTGACCGGCGGAACCTATAATGTTTACGGTACTGCCGGCAGTCCGGGGAACATGCAATTGCCCACTGGAAATATTATTACCAATGCAGCCACCATCCTGTTGGACGGTTTGAACTCTAACCTGAAACAGAGTAACGGCACCGATGCCCTGACTGCCTTCACCACGAACGCCGCAGCCGGCCACTTCACGATCCAGAATGGCCGGAACTTCGACAATTCCGGGGCTTTCAGCAACGCGGGCATTGTGACCATCGGCAATGCGAGCATGTTTGCCGTGCACGGAATTCCCACCAATAGCGGTACCCTCGAAATGCGCGGGGGCACCTTAGCTGCCTTTTCAGGTTTACAAAACAGCGGCAACACGAACGGGTTCGGCACGGTCCAGGTGAGCATCAGTAATACAGGTTCGGTCATTGCTCATGGCGGAACGCTGACCGCCAACACCGGCATTTCGGGGACCACGGGCACCGTGCAGACAAACGCCGGCGGAACGCTGGCCCTTGGACTTTTCAGCACTGCCGGCACCCTGATCAATAACGGCAACCTGTCGTTCGGCACCAACAACTTCGCGGTCTATTCCGACTACCAGAACGCAAACTTCGGCACGGGCAACAGCTTCAACGCCCGTGCACACGTCTCAGGCACAGGCCTGATCACGGGTAACAACGCGTCGCAGACGATCACGGGAGCGACAGCAGCCGGCGCCAATAGCTGGACCCTGAACCTCGGCAACGTGCGCGGCGGAACATCGCAGACACTCAACTACCAGGTCGCGAACAACGGGACCGGCGCGAGTATCCGCGGTGCGATACAGACCGGTGCGCCTGGCCTGGGCAATATCACCGACAGCCGTCTATCCGGCGCGGGCGTGACTGCAAGCAACTTCGGTCCGATCGCTGCCGCCGGCAACTCCGGGAATCTCGGGGTGACGTTCAACGCAACGTCGGGCGGTCCTCTCACGGGCCAGAGCATTGCCGTGGTAAGCAATTTCAGCAACGTCACCACGCAAACCATCAACTTCAACGGCCTTGCCTCATCACTGGCCCAGGGCAATGCCACTCCAAATACGAATCCGGTGGTTCTCGGCAATTTCCATGTCAATGGCACCCAGCCATCAAAGACTTTTGCCGTTGAAAACACTACGCCCAACAGCGCCTATGCTGAGCGCCTTGGCATCGCCTCAGTGGGCACAACTGGCAACTTCAACGCCGTCAATAATTTAGGGCTCGGTTTCATCAGCGGAGGCGCAACGCAGGCCAATGCCGTCAGCGCGCAGGTTAATAGCGGCGTAGCGGGCGTCAACACCGGATCGGTATCGATCCAGTACACGACAAACGGTGCGCTGATTGACCCGTTGTTCACGACGATCAATGCAAACTCGCAGACGATCAACCTGCAGGCCACCGGATACAATCTGGCGGTGGGGAATGTAACACCCACCCCGATCGTTTTAGCAAACCAGCGCGTGGGCGGAACGTTGACACAGACGCTGACGGTGGCCAACGCCGCCCCGGTGAGCGCTTATACCGAAACCCTGAGTTCGGGCTTTGGGTCGAACACGGGTAATGCCATAAATAATGGTGGTACCGTGAGCGGTATTGCCGGCGGGGGAAGTAACAATACGGCCATGCTGGTCGGCGTGAATACCGGTACTGCCGGGGCGCGCACCGGCACGGTGACGGTGAACCTGGCGTCGAACGAGGTGAACAGCAGCGGCCTGGGCACCACCCCGCTCACGCCCCAGACTATCACCGTCTCGGGCAACGTCTACCGCCTGGCCACGGCCAGCGCCCACACGCCGGAGCCGGTCAGCTTCGGCAATGTCCATGTGGGAGACATCAAGACCCAGGCATTGACGATCCAGAACACGGCGGCCAACGACGGTTTCTCCGAGAAGCTCAATGCGACCATTGGCAGTTCAACAGCAGGGATCACGGGATCTGGATCATTTAATCTGTTAGCAGCTGGTTCAACCAACAACTCCAGCCTGGTCGTAGGACTTGACACCTCATCAGCAGGGGCTAAATCAGGCACCGCAACCATTACCCTGCAATCCGATGGCACTGGCACCAGCGGCTTCAGCGCGGTCGGCATCGGCACTCAGACCGTCAATATCTCTGGCAATGTGTATCGCCTGGCCCAGGCCACGATCAACAACGCGGCCAGCTTCAATTTCGGCAATGTCCTGGTGAACAGCGGGGCGATCACGCGGACGATCTCTATCAGCAACACGGCTACTGCTGACGGCTTCTCGGAGGCGCTGAACGCGGCCTTTGGGTCCTTCACCAATAACGGCGCCGGCATCTTCTCGAACAATGGCGGGTCGATCACCGGGCTGCTGGCCGGGCAGACCGACGCCTTGGCCATGAAAGTCACGATGACGCCTTCGAGCGCCGGGACTATCAGTGCATCGGTGCAGCTGCTCTTCAAGTCCAACGGCACTGCGATCGGTAACGGGTTGGGTCTGACCGATCTTCCTTCCCAGGACCTCCCGCTTAATGTAACGATCACGGGCGTGGCGGGTAACCTGGCCATCGCGAGCGCAGCCACCCCGAATCCAGTAAACTTCGGTAAATTCCGTGTCGGGGACCCGGCACCGCTGCAGCAGGCACTGACCATCGGCAACCTGGCGACGGCGCCGGCTGAGGGTCTGAACGCCTCGATTGCGACCGGGAGTACTGGGTTCACTGCAACCGGTGCTTTCACGAGCCTTGCAGCGGGTGCGACCGACAGCAGCACGCTCAAGGTTGGCTTTACGGACACGGCGAGCGCTGGGGCAAAGGCGGGTACAGCGACCATCACTCTGGCCTCCGACGGCACCTTCAACGGAGGCGTAACCACCCCGCTGACACCACAAACCATCAACATGAATGCTGAGGTCTACCGCTTGGCCAACCCGACGCTTAATACGCCGACGGTCAATTTGGCCACCCGTGTGGGTGACGCAAGCCCAAGCGCTAACATCAGCGTAACGAACAGCTCGCCTGATATCTTTACTGAAGGGCTCAACGTCACGCGAGGAGCGACCTCAGCCGGCTTCACCTCCTCTGGCAGCATCAACAACTTGATGGCACAAGGGACAAGCACCAACGCCATTCAGGTTGCGCTTAACACTGGCATAGCAGGGACGTTTAGTGGCACACAAGCGTTGAATTTCATTTCGACTGGAACGGGTACCACAGGCGCGCCGGACATTTCTGTGGGCAGTGGTAATGTGGCGCTGAACGGTAAAGTCTACACACCGGCTGTTGCGCAAGTGGCCAACACCACCGTCGACTTCGGCATCGTACACGTAGGAGATATGGTGGGGGCGAAGGCGCTGACGGTGACCAACACCGCACCCATGACCCCGCTGAATGACGTACTCCGGGGAAGCCTCGGCCCGGCCAGCGGACCCTTCACCACCGGCGGAAATCTGGGAGCAGGGCTTGGGCCGGGGGCGAGCGACAGCACCAGCCTGACGGCGGCGCTGAACACGGCGAGTGCCGGAGTTTTCAGCAGTTCGGCAATCCTCAGCAGCCAGAGCCACAACGCCGATATGCCGGATCTTGCGCTAACCGACGTAAACATTTTATTAAACGCACAAGTCAATAACTTTGCCAATGCCATATTTGAAAAGGTTTCTGGAATAGGTATCTTTACGCAAGTGAGTCTAAATGAGTTCTCGCTTGATTTCGGACAGCTATCCTTAGGTTCCGGACTGTTCGAGGCTCAGTTGGGGGTGAGAAATGATGCAAGCGCCCCCGCGGACACATTAGGCGGAGGTTTCGACTTGTTGAATGCTCCCAATTTCATACTGTCCGGATTCTCAGCTTTCGATGGGATCGAGGCAGGTAATCTGTTCAGCGGGCTTGACGTAGGGTTCAATGCAAATGCATTGGGAAACTATAATAACTGGATTACACTCCATCCTTTCGGTTATAATTCAAGCGGGTTCAACGGGACCCTGCCGGATATCGTCCTGGATCTGCATGCCGAAGTGGTGTCGGGTCAGGAAGTGCCTGAACCCAGCACCTGGATTTTGTTAGTCACTGGATTGGGAACATTGGGGTGGATTCGGCGAATGAGAAAAATGTCAAGGGGAAAATAAAAAAATGGATTGGCCACTGCGTTCTAGGCAATGGTGGGTGCTGACGGTTTGCGGAGCCCTACTGCTGGTTTTCATCGTGACCAACATGGCTCTCTTTTTGGGAAACCGTAAGAAGCAGCTCAATATTAATACCCGGCAGCAATACATTCAGCAGAGTCTCGTGCTCGAAGGATTAAACAGGGACATCATTAATGCCCTGGCGAACCTTGCTGTCCGAAATAAGGATGCCCAACTCATCGATTTACTGACAGCTCATGGCATTGCCGTTACGGTCAACCAACCGGGGGCAAGACAAGATGCCCCGGGTAGCGGACCCCATACTACTAAGACACCATCAAAAAAATAGTAGGAGACAATATGCCGGAAAACTTTGGGATGGATTCGCAATCGAAAGAGGGGAGAAGCTATTTTATTCCTCTCCTCCTCATTGCTATTGCTTTAGTGATCTGGACTGGGTTTCAAACGATCCAGCTTTTCAAGGAACGAAAATATTTATCCACCGTTATCGCAGAACAAGCCCAAACCGTTGATCAGTCACAGAAACTGCGAGCACAACTTGATTCCATAGCGAAAACCACTTTACAGTTGGCTAACCAGGGTAACCCTAATGCAAAGCTTATTGTAGAAGAGTTGCGGAAAAGAGGCATTACGATTAATCCAGGAGATTCTCCTGCAAAATAATATCCCAACAATAGGAGGATGTCTTTTTGCTTGTCGTTTTCCATTTTTAGCTTGTATAATTTGTGTAAGGTAGAGATATAAATTTATAGGATTTTAAAATTCAGACGCCCGTCGGTCTAAGCCTGGCGGGCGTTTTTATTTCTACTAACCCAAGAATAATTACTCCTTCTTTTTTCTCATGACTAAATCCATGAAAGGATTAATTGGTTTTGGATACCCATCCTTCGATTGGTGGACAGTAAAATGAAGGTGAGTGGGAGATTTTTTAGAATAGGCCTTTACCCCGGTTCTTCCCACCGTTCCTAATCGTTCCCCTTTAGAAACCACCTGGCCGACTTTGATGAAGATCTCATTGAGATGGGCGTAGTAATAATACCGACTTTTGATTGGCTCGAAGATCTGATTTTCATATATTCACCTGGGATACGTGATTTCTACCAGTAATCCTCAGCCCAAGATGTTATCGTTGAGCGATGACTTGTAGGTGAAGTCTTCGAGTCAACACCTAATTTGGCAGTGTCTGCCAATTCAAGGTTCACTTTTTACATGTTGAAAGGCGAAGTCTTTTAGCCTCCTTTTTCCCAATGCAATAACTTCTTAATCTTCTCAATCAGGGCTGACCGAATGACTGGGTTTTTTATTTTGGTCACTTCTTTCCACTCCTTCCAATCTCCCAACAGATCGTGATAGAGATTGGCACAGGCTTTTTGACAAAAAACTTTTGCATCCGGATCTACTTTTTTAGCGCAGTCTTGCAGTTCTTGAAAAAGGCGGTCTTTCTCCCCCTCATTTTCTGTGTGGAACATTAAAACTTTTGATTCTTTTGAGGTTTGGCTTGAACCAAATTTTCCTTTCACATAATGATCTCCAAGAAAATTTTCTTCATATTCTTTCAACACCTCTAAACATTCTTCCCTGTCCTTGAGAACCGCCACCACCTTCCAGCAGTGATAAGCTTCCTTCAATTCAATCTCTTCTTTCCCGGCCTGCAGTTGCTGATAGAGGTTAGTAATACAGGGGACACACCGGCTGTATATATTTCCTTTCGTGACCCGCAGTTTCGGATCGCTCTCAAAACTGACCCAATTATCTCTGGAATCCCTCCAGGCTCTCTTATCCAAAAAGATAATCTTCATCCCTCTCCTGCCCCACCCTGAGCTTAAGTTATTTTATCTTGATGCCTTTTATGATTTATCATACCATAACTCAAAATAGAACCCAATGGAGGGAATTGAATGATACAAAAAACGATTGTGCTTGTTTCAACCTTGGATACGAAGGGGTCAGAAGCCGCTTTTCTGAAAGGCCTTATTCAAGAAAGAGGACACCGGATCATCCTTTTAGATACAAACACAGGGGGCGAACCCAGCATTCGCCCTGACATTTCTGCAGCGGAGATGGCGAAGGCCACAGGATGGGATATTGAAGAAGTTAGAAAGCTAAAGGATACTGGGAAAGCCTCATTGGTCATGATTGAAGGGGCCATCAAAAAAGTGAAAGGTCTTTTAGAAAAAGGAGATCTGGATGGAATCGTCT
>JBGQAS010000230.1:0-4180 GCA_041494435.1 Anaerolineaceae bacterium
GTTCGATATTACTCAGAAAGCGGTCAAACGCTGGGGGGATTGGGTTTCCATCGGGCACACCGACCTGGGAGGAACGCTGGACATCCTGGCGAGTTTGCGGGGTACCGAAGCGTTGCTCCAGGATCTGATCGATGATCCTGACCGGGTGGAAAGGTTGGTTTGGAAGATTCACGATCTATGGCATCTATACTTCGAAGAACTGACCAAGATCATCATGCCAGCGAGTAAAGGCACTTCCTGCTGGGGGCCGATACTTTTTCCAGGGCGGGGTTATCTATTGCAGAGCGATTTCTCGTATATGATCTCGCCAAAAATGTTCGAAAGGTTTGTCCTCCCCGAGCTGGAAGCATCCTGCAAGAAAATGGATTTTGCCACCTACCACATGGACGGCAAGGGGCAGATCAAGCACCTGGACATGCTCCTGGGGATCAAGCAATTGAAGGGAATCCAATGGGTGCCCGGGGATGGCAACCCCCCTGCCGAAGAATGGCTGCACGTTCTCGGGAAGATCCGCAAAGCCAACAAACTGGTGCAAGTGACCGTTTCATCTCAAGGTGCCCTGGCGATCACCAAAGCCCTGGGTAATCGTGGATTCTTGTTCAATATCATCGAACTAATGCATGCAGAGGATGCTAATTCTTTCATCGCTCAGCTCAATTCGATTCAGACTTGAGTTTTTTATTTTATTTGATATATTTATAAAATATTGACATATTAATGCCTCAAAAGTATACTCACCTCATGAGGAACCAATTATGACCAGCACCCGGGAACGAATTTTACAAGTTTTGCTAAATCATCCCAAGTCAACCATCAGTGAACTGGCGACTGCCGTGAACATCAATGGTATTTCTGTCCGCCATCACCTGATTAGTTTACAGGCGGAGGGTGCTATTAGCGCAGAGGAGATCCGGCATGGGGTCGGACGCCCGCGCCTGGTCTATTCGCTCACCGAAAAGGGTGTCGAAAGGTTCCCCACCCGTTACCTGCGTTTGACCAATCGATTGCTCGATCAGCTTAAGACCACCATGACCAGCGACCAGTTCTCCCACCTGTTCTCCCAGATGGCGAATGACATGACCTCCAGCTACGTGGAACAAACCCGAAAAATGAATGTGGAAGAACGTCTGGAATTCATCAAGAACCTGATGGCTGAAGAAGGCTTTTCGATGGAATGGGAGAAAATCGGCGACCATTACCACATCAAGGAGATCACCTGCCCCTATTACCTCGTGGGTCAGGCACATCCTGAGATTTGCACCATCGACCAGACTCTGATATCGCGCATCCTGGATATCCCCGTGGAAAAGATCCAATGTATGCTTTCCGGCGATAACCGTTGCACTTTTAATTTGCCCGATATTATCCTTTCCCGACCGCAACCATGACCACCGAACCTGTCCCCAAAAAGAACAAGACCGTTTGGGATGCCGATGCCACCGATCCCGAACTTTGCGAAGAACTTCGCAAAGCGTTGAGGGCTGTCACCGACCCCGAACTGGGGATGGATATCATTCAATTGGGGCTGGTCAGAAACGTGACTATCGAACCCGATCATGCCCTGATCAAGATGGTCCTCACCACCCCCTTTTGCCCCTACGGTCCTGCGATGATGGAATCAACCCGAGCCAAAGCCGAGGAAGCCCTTAAGCGGGATACCCATATTGACCTGGCAATGGAACCCTGGGATTTTTCGATGATGGAAGATGAAGCTGGATTCGATTGGGGAATTCGTTAACATAACCCCAACCGCTTTATCTTAATAAACCAGCATTAACTTTAATAATCATCCCTTGTTTGGGATGATTTTCATTCCAAATCCCGGAACAATGACTCCAGCTACCATCCTAGCTTTGGGATTGTGGTTCAGGATGACATCGATATTCCCGCTCTGAGTGTCCTTGCGATGGGTCATTTCAACTCCCATGCCGTAGAAACGAGGATTCATCTCGTTAGCTTTGTAGATTTTCCGGTACAGGAAGAAGGTCCCTAACAGGTCCAGGGAAGTACCAACATAATAAACCCTGCCCTTCCCAAACTTATTCTCGGTGATGCAAGGTTTGCCAGAATAGTCCTTTTTCCCTACGGTATACCACCCAATGGGTCGGGCAGAATCCGGTTCGAGCACATCCGCCCAGTTTTCACCGTTGAATAAGAGTGGTAAACCTTTCAACCTAATCTTGGTTTTCGTCAGGTTGAGGGATTCAAAATCGTGGATTTTAACCCCAGCCAAAACTGCGAATTCACCGGGAAGCTCTTTGTCGGTTGCCCAATTCTTGTCATCACGGGTGCCACACCGCCAACCGAGGATAAGCGCTCCGCCCTGCTCCACCCAGGTGGTCAGGCGTTTGACAAAATCCGAATCCGTCATTTGGTAGAGTGGCAGGCTGATCATCTTATATTTATTTAGGTCCACCTGCTGCACGCTTTTCACGTCGGCGTTGATATTGAAGATCACATAGGGAGCAAATGCACGAGTCAGTTCATAATCGTAGCCAACCTGCATGTACTCATTGGGTGCATTGAAAATACCCCTGGAGAGGAATTGGTCTTTGATGATCCGTGAATTATCCTTGTCATACAACAGGCAGGCCTGAGATTCAAAGGGAACGTTGGCAAAGGATGAATATTGAGATTGGTTCTTGGAAATATTTTCTTCGATCTTTTTCTTGATCTCGGTATCCTTGTTGTCGCGATTCAGAATGCCATAGCAATTCTGCTCCTGCCCATAGGGAGCAGTTCGCCATCGAAAATAGAAGATCTTGTTCGCACCCCGGGCAATGGATTGGTTGGTCCACAAGATCACCTGGTCCTTGGGAGGCAGGTAACCCAGGCTGTCGTGTCCCTGCGGGCTGGTGAACTGCTCCAAAATGGAAAAGTTGCCCGTGTCCTTCAATCCTCGGACGTAACTGAGGAAATAGGACATGAAATAGTAAGGGGTGGGTTCAGTCGCATCTCCCCACACCGGGTAGCAGCTCCCCGCCGGCTGTGTGAGAGATTTGAACATTTTCTCCATATCAACAACCGCGGAGTGGGGAGTAAGGAACACATTGTGGGTCAGCCATTGGTCCGGGCGAACGTATTTCTTGAGGATCGCAACCTGGCGCTCCACAAAGGATATGATCGAATCTGAAGAGAAGCGGTCGAAATCCAGTTTCAGCCCAGGATTGAGAGTGGTCTGGATTTGTTTTTGCGGCATTGGGATGGAATCAAAATCGGGGAAAACTCCGCTCCAAAACACCGTTCCCCAGATTTTGTTCACTTCCTCAATATTCTTGTATTTGGTTTTTAGCCAGGTATGCCACCGATCCAAGCAATTCGGGCAAATGCACTTATCGGTGCCCTCATGCCCTAACTCGTTATCGATCTGCCAACCGATCACGTTGGGATTTTTACCGAAATGCCGGCCAATCTCATCCACAACGAGTATACAAGCTGCCAGATAGGTCGGATTATTGAAACAAGCTTCCCGGCGGGTTCCAAATTGCTTTTGTATACCGCTGGGATGGATCTGCAATATCTCCGGGTCCTTCTCCCACAACCAGGCAGGGATCGCTGCGGTGGGTGTGCCCAAGACGGTTTGGATATGATATTTGGCAAAGAGATCGATCGCTTTATCGAATATCGAAAAGTCTAATTTGCCCTCTTCGGGTTCGATCACTGCCCAGGCAAGTTCCATCATGCGCACTGCACGAATGCCTATTTCCGCCATCCGTTGCGCATCGGACATCCACAACTCAGGCGGCCATTGCTCCGGGTAATAGTCAATTCCGAATAAGACTCCCTTATCAGATTGTTCCATGATGAATTCCTTATGCTTTTTTTATGCGTTATTTTTGTAGGTCAATCCTGTTTTTATTGTTTAATCACTCAATCCTCAAATTTTCGCTCAAGTCAGATTCTAATGCAACCTGAATTGTTGTTATAATCCAGCCACCCAATCCTCGAAACCAGGTGAAAAATGATCCAGATCCTCAGTGACAGCTGCTCTGATTTGAACAGGGATTTGCTCAAGAAACACCAGATCTCCATTTTGCCTTTGAATGTATTTATCGATAACCAAACTTTCCATGATGGAGAGAATATTTCCATTGAAGAACTATTCCAGAAGGTGGCAAAAACCGGGGAATTGCCCAAAACTTCTGCGCCTTCCCTGATGGAGTTCAACACCTTCTTCTCA
>JBGQAS010000180.1:0-4917 GCA_041494435.1 Anaerolineaceae bacterium
CGGATTGATACCCACGACAACTGCGCCAGTTTTAAGAATGGCAAAAAATGCCAGAATGAATTTCCAATCATTGATCAAACATAATGCGAAGGAATCTCCATGATTTACACCCGCTTGAAGGAGGTTTTTCGCCAAAAGATCACATTTTATATTGAATTCGGCATAAGTAATAGGTTTTTCATTATCAAATGTGAAAATGCGATTGGAATATTTCTCTACCGCGATATCCAACATTTCACCCAGGCTGATATTTGGGTATTTGATGTGGTGTGGAACTCCCGAATCATAAGAGTTGATCCAAGGTTTCGGTTCAGCCATTTTTCTTCTCCACCATCGTCCAACACGATGGATCATGGACTATAACCATTACCTTTTTCATAATTTCAGGTTGACCTGCGTCAAACCAGTGGATAGTATTATCTTGTTCTTTGAACCAGTTCGCTTGACGCCGCACAAAAATCCTCGATTGACGTTTGATCAACCTGATCGCCTCCTCCAACGAGATCTTCCCTTGTAAATAACTAATGAGTTGAGAATATCCGATGGCAGAAAAAGCAGGCAAACTAGGAGAATATCCTTTTTCCAATAATCTTTCTATTTCCTCGATCAAACCATTCTTTATCATGGAGTCAATCCGTTCATCGATCCTTCGGTAAATTTCTTCTCGATCTCTTTTCAGCCCTAATACCAGAATGGAATAATTGTTTCCACCCTTTTTGTATTGCCCGGAAAAAGTCTCCCCTGTTGTAAGAATCACTTCTATCGCTCGTACTGTACGACGAAGATTCTTGGGCTCTATCCTGCTGGCTGCAATTGGGTCAAGTATTGCCAGTTTTTTATGGAGTTCACTTGGACCAATTTCTCTTCCCCATTTTTCAAGAACCTCCCTAAGAGGAATGTTCGGTTTTATTTCCGTCAGGGACCATCCTTGGAGTAAACCCCAGACGTACTGTCCCGTCCCTCCTACCAAGATTGGGATTTTTCCTCTTCGATGGATATCCTCTATGACTTTCGCAGCCTCCCTTTGAAAATCTGCCAGGCTCCATTTTTCATCGGGGGAAATAATATCAATAAGGTGATGAGCGACAGTTAGTTGCTCTTTATGTGATGGCTTTGCCGTACCAATATCCATGCCTTTGTAAAAAAGGCGTGAATCTGAAGATACAATTTCGCCATGGATTTTTTTTGCCAACTGAATGGAAAATTCCGTTTTTCCAACCGCGGTCGGGCCAACGATGACAATCAAGGATTTTTCAACGTCAGGAAGACGCATTTTCAAACCAGGTATATTGAATTTCTCCGGAACCCTTTAACTTCTGGATTGAAAGTACATCGATACGCCAGGAATCGTCCAACTCCGGATGGTTTTGAAGATAATCTTCTGCACTTTGAACCATATGTTTCATTTTGACTGGCGAGATGGACTCTTCAGGAAAACCAAAGGTCATGGTGGTACGGGTCTTCACTTCAACAAATACAACCTCGTATGATTTTCTCGCAATAAGGTCAATTTCCCCATAGGAAGTATAGACATTCCTGGCGAGGATCGTATAGCCCTTATTTTCGTAGAATCGGGATGCCAACTCTTCCCCCCATTGCCCGATTTTCTTTCTTAAGAGATTTCTTTGCTCCATACTTTCATTATTGTAACTGAAATGCTCCTGCTTCAAATAAATAGATTTAAATGGGAAAAATCGAGCTTCACCTATTCTCAATGAATAATTGATACAATTACCCAAAGTGGGTCCACATGGCTGAAGCTGAAATCATTGCAATTGGAACTGAATTATTGCTGGGCGAAATCCAGGATTCCAACTCGCGTTTTATCGCCACCCGACTGCGCGAAGCAGGAATCGATCTTCACCGCATCACCATCGTGGGGGATAACATTCAACGCATTTCTCAAGTTATCCGTGAATCCCTCACCCGGGCGGATATGGTCATTACCTGTGGTGGATTAGGTCCGACAATCGATGATCCCACACGGGAAGCAGTGGCATTGGCAATGGACGCCCGGCTGGAATTTTCTACGATGCTCTGGGAGCAGATCACTGCCCGCTTTCAGCGAATGAACCGAAAAATCACTGAAAACAACCGCCGACAGGCTTTCATTCCTCAGGGTAGTGTCCCGGTCGAGAACCCGGTTGGAACAGCACCTTGTTTTATCCTGACCAAAAATGGAAAAACCATAACCAGCTTGCCCGGTGTTCCGCATGAAATGGAATATTTATTTGTTCAAAAAATCCTGCCCCAATTGATCCAAACGATCCAGAATCCCTCCTTTATCAAAAAGACCGTCTTGCATGTTTCCGGTGTGGGAGAATCCGTCATTGATGATCTGATCGGGGATTTGGAAAAACTTTCCAATCCGACGGTTGGACTGGCAGCGCATTTTGGGCAAATAGATGTCCGGATCACTGCGAAGGCTGAAACCGAAAACCAAGCGGACCAAATGCTCCAGGAAACTGCGGCAATCATCGAAGAGAAACTGGGCGATTACATCTATGGGGTGGATGACATTTTGCTGATTGATGTGGTTAAAGATGAACTTGCGAAATCCAAAAAGAACCTCATTGTGCGAGAATATGGTTTGCACGGGGAACTAGGTAAGAATTTCAAGAAAACGAATTTTACAGAATTTGAAGATGAAAATGCTGATTTACCCCTCTCTTTCGATGAGCTGAACCAAGGAATCAAAGCACAAATAATTAACAAAAATCAAGCACTGATCGGAGTAAGCTTGATCCAGGTTGCATCAACCCGTCACCTTGCGATGGTGCTCAAGTTCGACCATAATATTTTCAGTGAAGAGCGGATTTTTGGTGACCTGGATTCACCGCTCTTCCCTTGGGCGTACAACATCATCCTGGATTTCCTGCGTAAAAACCTAAAGCAAAGGAAAACTAATGAAAAAAGTTGAGATGCTATTAACCCATGCCTGCGTCCTTACGATGGACAAGGATCTTACCCAGTTTGAGGATGGTGCAATTGCCATCAGCGGAAATTCGATAGCTGCAGTAGGTGAAACCGAAAAAATCCTTAAATCTTTTCAATCCGACAAGATCATCGATTGCAAGGGAAGCATCCTGATGCCGGGATTGGTCAACGCCCACACTCACATCCCCATGACCCTCTTGCGGGGATTGGCGGATGATCTGCGCCTAGACGTCTGGTTAATGGGATATATGATGCCGGTGGAACGGGAATTCGTTTCCCCGGATTTTGTCCGCCTGGGTTCGCTTCTTGCTTGTGCAGAAATGATCCGGAGTGGAGTTACCTCCTTTGCTGATATGTACTATTTTGAAGAAGACATCGCCAAAGCAGTTGCGGATGCCGGGATGCGAGCTGTTTGTTCTCAAACCGTACTAAAATTTCCCACACCTGATGCCCAATTTTATGAAGATTCCCTCGAAGCAGCTCGTGACTTCATCAAGAATTGGCATAAACACGAGCTGATTGTCCCATCGGTCGCTCCGCATGCTCCTTATACGTGCACTCCCGAAATCCTAAAATCATGTGCGGATCTTGCAATGGAATTTGACGTTCCCCTGCACACTCATCTTTCCGAGACCGCCTTGGAAGTGGAGAACATGCGCAATGAACATGGCATGCCAGTGATCCCCTATGTGAAGAAACAGGGATTGTTCGAAGCTAAGGTTCTGGCAGCCCATTGTGTTCATATCGATGAAGGGGAAATGCATACTTTGCTGCATGCCAAAGCAGGAGTGGCTCATAACCCATCCTCCAACCTGAAACTTGCTTCAGGGGTAGCCCCTGTAAAGAAGATGCTCGAAGTTGGTCTTAATGTTGGCATTGGCACTGATGGACCTGCTTCGAACAACGACCTGGATATGTTTGAGGAAATCCGCCTGGCGTCTTTCCTCGCCAAAGGCTTCTCTGGAGATCCCACTGCCCTACCGGCGGAACAAGCCATGATTATGGGTACCCGCATGGGAGCAAATGCCCTCCATATTGGCCACCTAACCGGTTCCCTGGAAGTGGGTAAGCGAGCCGACCTCATCCTTATCGATCGCAATCCATTGCATCGCATGCCGCATTTCAAACGCACCCCCGATTCCATCTATGCGGAATTGGTTTACTCAGCAAAATCCACGGATGTCTCCGATGTGATGGTAAATGGCAAGTGGTTGATGCAAGATCGAAAACTCTTGACCATCGATCAAAAGGATATCCTTCAGGCCAGCCAGGATTATGCCAAGAAAATCGATATCTTCCTGATCAAACGAGAACAATCTGTTCTTTCGAAACTAATCGCGATCGGTGGCGCTACCGAAGAGGAAAGTTTCGAAGTCCAGGCTAAAGTCGCGATTCAAAATATCGACTCGGTTTTGAAAGCCATTAATAATCCAAAAATCAAAATCATCCGATCCCGGCATTACCGTGAATACGACACCTATTTTTCCTTCGCAGATGCGGAACAAGGATATATCCGCTATCGCGAGGACCATTTCATCGATGAAAAAGGTGAAACGACCAATGTCCGCAGTCGGCTTACCCACCTGGGGACATCCGTTGAACATCGTTTCCCAAAGGAAGTATTGCTTTCCAGGAGCCGGTTCCTCGCTCCCGCCACCCAAAGTTTGCGCTTCTATAAGGAATACTTCAAACCGAACCAGGAAGTTGAGATCAATAAAGACCGCTTACGTTTCCTGGTAAGTTTCAAGAATACCGAGTTCTTTATCAACGTGGACACAATTACCACTCCGGAAAAGGGTCATTTCCTCGAAATCAAGAGCCGAACCTGGAGCTTGCGCGACGCTGAAAGAAAATCCAAATTGGCCATCGAGTTGATCAAGGTTTTGGGAGAAAACCCTGAATCCACTTTTCCAAAAGATTACTTTGAGTTGGTCAAATCGTAGGTCCATGGAAAAACAATCTCAACAGTCCAAAAAATCC
>JBGQAS010000170.1:0-5157 GCA_041494435.1 Anaerolineaceae bacterium
CGAGGAAGCCCGGGTCGGCAGCACACTACTGAAGAAACTAGGTATCGAACCCAAAGAGCTCATCTTGCTCAATGAGCACAACGAAAAAGAAAAATCCCCCGATTTGATCACTCGTTTCTGGCGTGGGCAAAACCTGGCACTAATTTCGGATGCCGGAACCCCCCTTTTTGCCGATCCCGGCGCGGAAATCGTCAGTCTGGCGGTGAACTCGGGTATCCAGGTAGTACCCATCCCCGGGCCATCTTCTTTAACTGCCTTTCTATCCATCCTGGATCAAAAATTGGATAAATTCCTCTTTGCAGGTTTTCTTACCCGGGATCCTCAGAGAAGAAAAACAGCTCTTACCGAGTTGAAGTCACACCGGATGTCGATCATCCTGATGGATACTCCTTACCGGTTGAAAATCCTCCTGGACGACATTCGAACAGTTTTCGGAAAGGGTCAAAGGCTCACTCTGGGGTGTGATTTGACATTACCCAACGAGTTGATCCTCAGGGGTAGCGTGGCGGATATTCAACAAAGAATTGGCGAACGTAAAGCGGAGTTTATGCTTTTAATCCATCAATAATTGCAACCTTCCCCCCTGGGATGCGTAGATAAAGTGAAATCGAATATTTGAGAGGTATTTATGAAATTAAAACATTTAAGCTTATTTTTCCTTATTGGAGCCGTTGTTCTGAGTGCATGTTCCATTTCGGTAGTCGAAGGTTCTGGACACATAATCACCGAAAACCGGAGTATCAGCGACTTTCATGCCGTGAAACTTTCCGCTTTCGGCGATCTGACCATCACCCAGGGAACTTCCGAATCCTTAACCGTACAGGCTGATGATAACCTGATGAAACTGATTCGCATGGAAGTCGTCAACGGTGTACTGGAAATCAGTTTCGATAATAATACCTGGACAACTTATTACATGTCTGGTGAATCAATCAAGTTCGACCTGACAGTTGTCAACTTGGATTCCATCAGCTTTGCAGGTGCGGGCAAGATCACAGTCAATAACTTGAATGTTCCAGAGCTGTCCACTTCCCTCACGGGGGCTGGGAGTATGTCTTTAAGCCATCTCACGGCAGAAAAACTCGCCGTGCAGCTTTCAGGCGCTGGCAGTCTAAACGCCGATGGAACCGTATCAACCCAGGAAATCAACCTGAGTGGAGTGGGCAGCTATTCTGCTGCTGACCTGAAAAGCACTGACGCCAGTGTGTCATTAAGCGGTGTGGGGAGCGCCACGGTTTGGGTCACGGATACCTTAGATATAACGGTTTCGGGTGCTGGTTCAGTTGGGTATTATGGTGAACCTCAAATCACCAAGAATGTCACTGGTTTGGGTTCGCTGGTAAATAAGGGTACGAAATAAGTGCTGCCCTATTAGTTAAAAAGAGGTAGATATGAACGAGAAAAAACCCGTCCGAATAAATCCAACCATCATCCTTGGAATTGCCTTGATTGTTGTTGGAATCCTGGTTGTTGTTGGTCAAATTTTGAACATTTCATTAGGTCGGTTCTTGTGGCCCTTCTTTATCATCGTACCTGGTGCCATTGCCTTGTGGGGTGGTTTCCGCTCGCAGAACCCGGCTGGTGAAGGCTTGATGATCTTGGGATCACTAGTGAGCATCACCGGGTTACTGCTCTTGTTTCAATCCATCACCACCCTTTGGGCCACCTGGGCGTATGCCTGGGCATTGATCGCTCCTACGGGAGTCGGTGTGGCTGAATTGCTATGGGGTAACAAGACCAACAACCAGGCCAAGCGAAGCACCGGGTTTACCTTGATTCGCATAGGGATGATCATTTTCTTTGTTGGTCTGGTTTTCTTTGAAATGATCCTGCACATTAGTGGGTTTGGGTTTGGCTACATACCTTTGGCAGTGGTTTTACTCATTGCCGGGATCTCGCTGATCGTGATCAGCTTTGTCAAACCGCGAAAGACAGGATAAATTATTCCACTGTCGATATCGTACTAAAATTCAATAAAAAAACACCTGATTGGTGTTTTTTTATTCTCCCGATGATACAAAGAGGGTCAGTATGGTTGTCGATGGTGCCCCCACGGAGACTCGAACTCCGGTTATAGCCTTGAAAGGGCTGTGTCCTAACCACTAGACCATGGGGGCAACGGATTGAAATTTTACCATCCCGAATCCATCGGGTCAAGCAAATCTGTTATTTAGGTTTTTTAAGTTTCACCAGTTCTTTCACAGACTGGTTGTATATTTCATTAAGTTCGGGCAAAAGGTTAGTTATCCTGGCTGAGTCACCTTCTCCAGCTGCTGTCTCCAGTTTATGGCATATCGCAGCTAACTCTGCTGCACCCAGATTTGCACTGGACCCCTTCAAGCTATGTGCTGCCCGCCTGACCGCGACCAAATCACCTTGCTTGCTGCTCGTGTGTATCTTCGTTATCGTTTGCTCTGAATCTTTTTTGTAGACATCGATCAATTCCGAAAGCAAGTCTTCTTCCCCTTCGGATTGTAACTCGCGAATATTATTCAGAATGTTTGTATCCAAAGTGATCTTCATTTTTCTTTTTCCCTTTGAATCTTTCTTAGTGAAAGTTTTTCCTTGTGAAGGTGACCAACGTTCCAAAATTTCTGCCAAGATTTTTAGCGTTACCGGTTTGCTGATGTAATCATCCATCCCTGCTTTCTCGCAAGCTTTACGGTCTCCTTCCATGGCGTTGGCGGTCATGGCGATGATGGGAATGTGTGTTTTCGTGGATTTTTCGGATTTTCGAATCCTTCGGGTGGCTTCAAACCCATCCATTTCAGGCATCTGGCAATCCATTAAGACCATGGCATAACGCTGAGGATCTGATATGACGATCTCCACCGCTTTTTTCCCATTATCCACTGCATCTACCAAGTACCCAAGTTTTTGGATCTGAACAAGAGCGAGCTTTTGGTTGGCCGGGTTATCTTCAGCCAACAGGATATTGACCTTTCTGGAATCAGCTTCTTTAGAAACCTTTGGGAGTGAAGATTTGAAAGGTTCAACATTAATCGCCTTTTTTTCGAGTGTTGGTTTGCCAATTAAGTTCGAAATGGTATCGAGCAGTTGAGATTGTTTAACCGGTTTGGTAAGGAACGCTGAGAATCCCGCTTTCAAAGCTGAATCACCCAAACCTCGCCGATCGAATGCAGTCAAAAGAATCACCTGCAAATCTTTGCCAGCCGCTTGATTCTTCAATTCCTTTACAAGTTCAAATCCATCCATGTCAGGCAATTGCATGTCCAATAAAGCCAGGTGGAAGGGAATGTTACCCGCTGCACTTTCCTCGAATCGCGAAAGTGCGGTCTTCCCATCCTCAGCGAGGCTTGGTTTCATTTTCCAGGACTTCAAATAATGGTCCAGGATTTCCCGATGAGTGGAACTATCATCCACCACTAAAATCGGGACACCAGCTAATCTCTTCAATCCAATCGGTTTATGGGTATCACGGGCAAGTGAAACTCTTTTAAACCGGGCGGTAAAGTAAAAAGTCGATCCTTTGCCCGGTTTGCTGTAGAACCCGATCTTTCCCCCCATTAATTCAACGAGTTTTTTGGATATTGCCAAACCCAAACCCGTTCCTCCATATTTTCGAGTAGTGCTACCATCTGCCTGGGAAAAAGGCTGGAACAATAAGTGCTTAGTCTCCGGTTTAATCCCTATGCCGGTATCCTTGACCTCGATTTTAACCAGGGCTGTATCTGAATCTTGTTCCTGCAACGTCATGTTTATGAGGATCTCCCCTTTGCTTGTAAACTTCAAAGCATTGGAAAGTAGATTGATTAATACTTGTTTTAATCGAACAGGGTCACCCTCTAAATAATTGGAGATCTCCGGAGCTATGAAGGACATCATGGCGATCCCTTTTTCATGTGCTTTCGCTGAGAACAGATCGACCGCCCCCTCTATGGTTTGCGCGGGGTCAAACGCGATCGCTTCCAGTTCCACTTTTCCCGCTTCGATTTTGGAGAAGTCCAGGATATCACTGATCAGTGATAGCAGGATCTGGGCCGAGTCCCTGGCTACCGTGGTATATTCCCGTTGTTCGGAATTAATGGGCGAATCTAGCAATAATTCAGCCATCCCTATCACGGCATTCAGAGGGGTGCGAATTTCATGGCTCATCGTCGCTAAAAACTCGGATTTGGTTCTAGCGGCTTCCAAGGCCTGATCCCGCGCTTCGGCTAATGCATGGCTGTTGCGGGAAATTTCCTCCGCATATTGCTGGATCTTTCTCACATAGTCTTCCCGTTCCAGTTCAGCCCCCACCCACTGCGCCATTAAACGAAGGAATTCAAAATCTGATGCAGTAAAAGGTTCCCGATGTGGTTTGGGGCTGAAGAATGTTATCGTCCGGGAAGGCTTGCCTGTCACTTCAATCCCGGCACCGATAAAAGATTCTATCTTCCGTTTCTGCGCTATAGGATGATGGTTCCAGGAAGAGTTTTTGCTTGAATCGAAATAAATTGGTTCGTGGTTTTTCAGAATTTCCGCATCCAAGGTTTCTTCCAGATTGAACGACATCCCTGGTACGATTTTTGAACCACGAGAATAGGAATGCTGAACTACAGCACTTTTTTCATCGATTTGAGTAATCAACCCGGTATCTGAGTTGAAATGCTGGCAGCCCATCATCAACAAGCTGCGGATCTTTTCCGAATAATTCAACTCTTTGGAAGAAGCAATGGTATACAACGTTCGGATGGATTCCTCACTTCGTCGCAAGGTATCTTCCGATCGCTTTCGTTCGGATATGTCCAGTGCCAGGATGATGACCCCCACAATTTTTGATGTTTCATCTCTGAATGGCTCGAGGTACATTTGAAACGTTATGGCTTCCCAATGGGATTCAAATGAAACTCTCACCCCTTCCATGGCACTTTTCAAAGCCTTGTTGATATTATCGTCTTTCTTGATATTCCTTTTTACAATCGAAATGGCCTCATCTTCATTTTTACCAATGGATCTAAGCCAACTTCCCCGAACTGAAGTAATCTTGAATTGAGTATCAATATTGATTAACAAGGCAGGGAGCTGATCGAGCATGAGCAATTGACCAGCCTGGCTTTGCAGTAAAGCCTTTACTGCCTGTTTGTGCTCCTGTGCCAACGCCAGGGAAGAGGTGGCCACCTGGAGCAATGCAATTTCCATCTCATCCCAGCTGCG
>JBGQAS010000346.1:0-2868 GCA_041494435.1 Anaerolineaceae bacterium
CCTTGAAAAAGCCATCCGACCCATGTTGGAAAAAGGCATCGATACCATCGTCCTGGGCTGCACCCATTACCCCTTTGTCATCCCGCTGATCCAGGAAATTGCCGGGAAAAATGTGCGCGTGATCGACCCTGCTCCAGCGGTTGCCCGGCAAACATTGCGAATGATGGAAAGTCACCATATCCTGTCATCTTCTCTGGAGAAGGGTAAGACAACCTACTATACCAGCGGTGAACCCGTAAAAATGATCAGATTCATCGATGAGTGCTTTAAAATGTCTTGCAGGGCTGAAAAACTATCATGGAAAGGTAACATGTTGTCCACTTGACAAACCGATTTTCTTGATCTTTTACCACTCTCGAGAGAATTTTCTCCCTTGAGCAGACGTCTAAACAAGGATAGAATTGACATATGGTACACACGATCTACCTCGGATTGGGTACAAACGTGGGGGATCGAAAACGGCACCTTCAAGAGGCAGTTGATTCGTTCTTCCCCCACATCAACTGTCTTCAGCTTTCATCCATCTACGAGACCAAACCGGTCGGGTACACCGAACAGACCGAATTCCTGAATCAGGTGATATTAGCTGAAACCAAACTGGCTCCCCTGCCGCTCCTCAACCAGCTCAAATACATCGAAACCAAATTGGGTCGGCAACCAACTTTCCGATTTGGACCGCGAGTTATCGATATCGATATTCTTTTCTATGACGATTTGGTGATGGAAACCCCACGCCTGACCATCCCCCACCTCCGACTGCATGAGAGGGCTTTTGTGTTGATACCCCTCGCCGAAATTGCTCCCCAGTTCATCCATCCGGTGCTCAAGAAAAGGGTCATCGACCTGACAGGTGAAGTCAGCCGGACGGGAGTAAGGTTTTACGCCCAACCTAGCGGATAAAGGACTTATTTGGATTGTGGAACCCAAAAACCAGAAACCCGCCAATATCGGATCGAAAAAGTGATTCAGGAATTATTGGAAAAAAGCCGTGATTAGTTCTTACCCCCTCCCCTTCGGTACCCGCACCTTCATCATGGGCATCATCAACATTACCCCCGATAGCTTCTCCGGGGATGGTCTCATTTCCAATGGCAAGGTGATCCAGGCTGCTGTTCGCCAGGCAGAGCGTTTTGTGCGTGCCGGTGCAGATATCCTCGACCTCGGTGGGGAAAGCACCCGACCGGGTTCCACTCCCCTGAACGTCGAGGAGGAGTTGGAACGGGTATTGCCAGTGGTGAAAGCCCTTCGGCATGCCGACCTGGACACCATCATTTCCATTGATACCTACAAAGCCAAGGTGGCGGATGCCGTTGTGCGCGCCGGCGCAGATTGGATCAACGATGTTTGGGCGCTACGCGGCGATCCCGAAATGGCGCATGTGGTCTCCAATCACGGTGTTCCGGTAATCTTGATGCATAACCGCAGCAAGCCCAACAGCGTTGAATTGGATGCCGTCCTGGGTGGACAATATGTAGGCGCCACCTATAAGGATTTATTGGAAGATGTAAAAGCCGAATTGCTGTTGAGCATAAAGATCGCTCGTAAAGCACACATCGAAAAAGATCGTATTATTATTGACCCAGGTCTGGGGTTCGGTAAGTCCGTCCCGCAAAACCTGGAACTGATCAATCGCCTGCCGGAGATCAAAGCCCTGGGATTTCCCGTCCTGGTGGGACCCTCGCGCAAATCCTTTATCGGCCGTACCCTGGACCTGCCTCCCAACGAACGGGTGGAAGGCACCAGTGCTACCGTGGCAATTGGGATTGCCCGCGGAGCCGATATCGTGCGGGTACACGATGTTGAAGAAATGGTGCGGGTCGCCCGCATGACGGATGCCATCATCCGGAATTAATGTCCTTTACCTTTTCCACATCCGCTTATAATTGCTTTTGACATTTTCTACGTACATTCTTGATATTTGAGGTGGCAATGGAAGCTTACGATGTTATTGTTATTGGATCCGGACCCGGTGGATACGTGGGTGCTATTCGCTGTGCCCAGCTGGGTTTAAAAACCGCTATTATAGAAAAGCAGTGGCTGGGTGGTGTTTGCCTGAACGTGGGCTGCATCCCCACCAAATCGTTATTGAAAAATGCAGAACTCGCTCACACCCTGCGCGAAAGGGCTGCTGAATTTGGGATCAAGTTTGAAAAGTTGGAGCTCGATTATTCTGCAGCTTACAAACGCAGCCGCCAGGTGGCGGATCGCCTATCCAGGGGCGTGGGTTTCCTGATGAAGAAGAATGCCATTGACGTAGTCAACGGAACTGCCCGGATCATCTCCCGCAACCAGGTCTCGGTTCAGAACAAGGATGGGATTACGACAGAACTGACCACGAAAAACATCGTGATTGCCACTGGTTCTTATGCAGGCACCATTCCCGGCGTGAAAATCGACGGGGAAAAGGTCATCACTTATCTGGAAGCCATCCAGCAATCCACAACCCCCAAGTCCGTTGTCATCATCGGAGCGGGTGCTCTTGGCGCGGAGTTCGCCACGTTGTGGAATTCTTATGGAAGCAAGGTTACCTTGGTGGAAATGCTGCCAAGGGTATTGCCTCTCGAAGATGAAGAAGTGAGCAATGAACTGAAAAAAGCCTTTACAAAACGCGGGATCGACATCCTAACCGACGCCAAGGTACTTTCGGTTACGACTTCTGCCAAAGGTTGTACAGTCAAAGTTTCGACCGGAGGCGAAGAAAAGGAAATTGACGCGGACCAAACCCTCATTGCCACCGGGTTTAAACCCAACACCAGCAAT
The DNA here is from genome assembly GCA_041494435.1 of Anaerolineaceae bacterium. Taxonomy (GTDB): domain Bacteria; phylum Chloroflexota; class Anaerolineae; order Anaerolineales; family Anaerolineaceae; genus JBGQAS01. The sequence continues at coordinate 2,761 of JBGQAS010000346.1, forward strand.
CTCGGGCTCGAGGAAATTGGACTTGTACTAACCGGGCGCAGAGTTGTCCAGGTCAATGGGCAGATGGCTACGAATGTGCCCGGGGTCTGGGCTCTCGGCGGGGTCACG
>JBGQAS010000315.1:0-3102 GCA_041494435.1 Anaerolineaceae bacterium
ACCCCCAGTTGCACAAGGGTTGCCGGATCGTCCCAACGATGGTTGAAAATCCCAATGGATTTGTACTTCCCGTCACGCTCTTCAGGCGTGATGCCCATCCTTTTACATATTGCATCAGGTTGCATGGGGGGATGAGTCCCCAGGGCGATCAAATAATCTAGCTTCCTTACCCGAGGTAACAATTCGTTGGCAAAGGTTCGAAAGAAAAAGGGGACCGGAGCGCGTCGGGTTCCATCGGGCACAATGATCAGGACTCGTTTGTTTTCCAGGTTCCATTGCTGAAGCGCTCTTGAAACAAGAGTCTGCGCATCTTTATTTGCCAAAGCGGATTGTGTATTCCCTTTACCAACGATTTCCACTGCGTCCAAATCTCCTATACGCACCTACTAAAAATCTTGTTAGATTCCACTGAATGAAGAGAATCCCCCATCAACAGGGACAATGATTCCCGTGATGAACATGGAAGATGGTGCCAATAGCCATATCACAGTGCTCAACAGATCCTCGGGGGACCCGAACCTTCCCATGGGTATGTGTGCCAGGATTTTTTTACCACGTTCGGTGAGTTCTTCCGTTTCGGCTACTTTCATCAGGAAGCGGTTTTGTTCCGTGAGGAAAAACCCCGGTGCGATGGCATTTACCCGGATCTTGGGTGAATATTCCTGTGCCATATGAACTGCCAGCCACTGGGTAAAATTGCTAACTGCAGCCTTGGCTGCCGAGTACGCCGGGATGCGGGTGAGGGGTTTGAACGAATTCATCGAAGATACATTGATGATTGCACCCTCTTTTTGGACAGCCATCAGTTTGCCAAATACCTGGCTTGGCAGAAGAGTTCCCAGGAAGTTAAGCCCAAACACATCGTTAATAGCCTCCGCTGGCAGGTCGAAAAAGGAAAGTTCGGCACTGGTAGTCGCCTTGGTTTTATTCCCGCCAGCTCCGTTGATGAGAAAATCCACCCGCCCGAAAGTTTTTTCAACTTCCACGGCTGCATGTTGAATGCTTTCCTTGTTAAGAACATTGCAAGTTAATCCAATTGATTTTCCACCAAAAGAATTGATCTCACTGGCAACTTTTGTTGCTGCGGGTTCTGAAATATCCAGCACAGCTACTGAGACACCCATTTTTGCAAGGCCAGTGGCAATAGCACTACAAAGGATCCCACCACCCCCAGTGACAACGGCAACTTTTCCTGTTAAGTCAAACATCTTTTCAATTTCGGTTGATTTCATAAGAGCTCACTTTTTTCTGAGGTTAATCTTATTTCTTCGCATTCTTTTGTACGTGGTTTGAGAAGGGTTTTAAATGATTTGTGAAATGTCTTACTAGATCATCATAATAGACTTCTTCATGCGCAAGGATACTGGTTTTCAAGGGATCACCCAGCTTAGTCAAAATGGAACCAAAAGTAACATGTAGAACCTGCCGAGCATCGGTTTGATCAAATAGTCCGGCTAATTGATTGTCTTGTAATTGACTGGAGGAAGGAACCTTATCCAGGTTTGCAGAAATGTGATAACTGGCACGATCTTGAGGGAAACGTTCCCGGGCCAGGGTCAGCACTTCGCGAAAGAGTTGAGGTTCGGTCGTTGCCAAGACACGCAACGCTTCGAGATAGCTGGTCCCTGCAGTTTTGACGTGAAAGAACCCCTGAGTTTTTTCTGCCAGGATGGCATATACAGAGAACTTGTCCGACCCGGAATGCAGGCTGAGCTTATAGGGTCCCATGTTCCTGGCGATTGTTGCATGCCCCTCCATCTCCTTTTCCAGGGATTTGAGGTTTCCGATATAGTCAATCCCTTTTTCGAATTGTCCGCTGAACCGTGGAGCCAGGCTCACCCATTTCACCCCCAACCGTTTAAACTCACTTGCGATGATGAAATGCTCCACGTAACTTGTAGGCGTATCGGTTTCATCAACGGAAATTTCTAATTCAAACGGAATCTCTTTTCCTGCCAGGTGGCGAAACATTTTCACAACATGTGCCAACGCTTTTCCGATTTTGACAATGGCTCTCCCGGCAGCTTCTTCACTGATTTCAATTTTATTGCTGCCAAGATCAATGTATTTTCCAGTAAAGCGTTTCAAGAAATCCTTTGCTGTCGTTTCCAAAACATCCCAGGGAAGGGCTTCTAATTTCTGCGAGATTACATTCTGAGCATCCGTTTCAGCATGGTTGTCCACATATTCACCCGGGTCAATGGTGAAAAAAGTGTATCCTGCGGATACGAAGGAATCGATGTCTTCCGGAGTTTTCAGATGATCCGCGTCTGCCCCGAATCCTTCACGCCAGCCTTCCTGGAAAGCACCCCAGGTAGCGTCTGCCAGTACGATGGTTGGGTTACGGTTTGTACGGAAATTCTCACGCACGGATTGCTGTACAAAAATGGGATGAATGCCATTTCCTGCTTTTCGCATGGCACGTACATGTCCGGGAGTGGCCATCCCTAAGCGATCTCCCATCCCGAACGAACTCTTCAACCCCAGCAATCCAGGTTTCAAGCCGGGTATGAGTGAACGCAAAACAGCAGCATTGGCAATATCCAGAGGACACAACAGCATCGCTATGTCATTTTGAAGCGGAGAAGCTTCTCCATGAAACAGCAGCAGGCAGGGATGTTGGATTTTGGTAATGACTGCCAGGTTCTTTCCGCTGGAACTTCGCACCATTCCCAATGTCGCCCCATCTTTTTCAAACAATGAATCTTCATAGAAATTACCAGGGAAGAGATTTCGAAGGATTTCATGGTGGCTCATATGGAATGTCCCTATTGCGAAAGGATAGTGTGTTCAATGTTGCTCAAGAATTTAATGCTTTGTTTTGCCCCAGTCAGAGCATCCGGTATAGGCAGGAATTCGCCGGAGATAAATCCATTATATCTAATCGAAAACAAAGCCTGCAGGATCTCCTGGAAATTAATGTGTCCTGCTCCCGGATGCAATCGATTTGAGTCCGCCACATGGAAATGAAAAATCCGCTTGCCTGCTTTTCGGATGGATTGGGTAAAGTTGGCTTCCTCGATGTTCATGTGGAAGGTATCCAGAAGCAATCCAAAATTCTCCGAGCCCACCTTTTCGATCAAGTCCAACCCGCTATCCACA
>JBGQAS010000108.1:0-6610 GCA_041494435.1 Anaerolineaceae bacterium
AAAAGATCGGTCGAGGAAAGTTGAACGAGATTCTCGATTTTGTCCTGCCGTTTCAAATCGGAATAAATATTGTAGGCTTTTTCCCATTCCGCTATGGATTGGTCATATTCCGCCAGTGCCAGAGAGATCTTTTCTGTTTCGAATGGAAAATTCGTTTTCATCTTGTTCCGCAGAAAATCACGGAATAAGTGATGGTAACGGAAATGAAGCTCTTCTTCCCCTACAGGCAAGACAAACAAGTTTCTGCCAAGAATGTCCTCGATAATCGGATTCCAATCTTCGGAAATGTTCAGTGCCTTATCGATAACTGCTCTGCAGATCTCTGGATCGAACTCATCGAAAAGGGATGTTCGCAATAGCGTTTTTTGGATGTTTTGAGGTTGCTGATTGAAAACCTGTTGTGCCAGATACTCATATAGCCCGACTCCCGAGATACGGGCGATCCTCAGTTGATCCCGTACTCCCATGCCGGAAATTTGAGTGGAAAGCAGGAGTCCGGTGATCCAACCTTCCGTGTCCTGGGCAAGTTTCTCCGCTTCCTCCTTGGGGATGTCAACAGCGTAATCTTGTTTGAATAGCTCTTTGATCTCTTCAGCATCGAAGGCTAATTCCGCAAAGCTAATACCATTTACTTGCGAATGGGCTACAAAAAGGGGCATGTCTCCCAGGTTGAGCAGGGTACGCGATGCAGTAACCAAGTGACAATTTTCATCCACATCTTGTACGAAATCATTTAAGAAGTCATTGACGGGCTTGCTCTTTTCAACGAGATGGACATCATCCAGGATGATGACGAAATGTTCGGATATTCTTTCGTACAATTCATTTACCATGATGGATTTCATCGTACCCGGGTCGAATTTATTCGCCGGCATGGACTGAAGAACTGAAAGACTTTGCTGCCCAAACTGGTCGAACCGGTTTTTAATACTCCGAATAAGGTGAGCAAAGAAGTGTTGGGGATCCTGGTCGTCGGCATCCAGGGAATACCAACAAACAGGAAGCTGAGTGGAGTGGGCAAAATCTATCAGCAGGGAAGTTTTCCCGTAACCGGCAGGCGCTGCCACAATGAAAAGTTTATAGTCGGTTAAATCATCAAACCATCTAAGCAGTCTTGGGCGGGTGACCAGCTCATCCCGCCTTCGGGGGATAATCACTTTACTTGGAGTAACAGAAGAATATTCCATGAATAGGATGGATCAATATATAGAATAGGTATCCAATACTTTACATATCCCAGCAATAAAATATTGTGGATTATCGATATCCATTATACATTTTTCCTTCATTCAAAAACATTTGCAGATTTTCACTTGATTTTTTAATCTTGCATTTTTAAACAACATCCATTGAAAGAATTTGATCACGATTCAAAAAGAGATCTTCCACTTGGGAAGATCTCTCCAAATCCGAAAACCAAACCTCTGACTATCGTTATAAATGAAAATCCACCGCTTTGCCAAGCGCGTAATCCAAACCTGAGCGAGCGATCTCAGAATAAGTGGGATGTGCATGGATTATTTCCGACACATCCCGGATATCCGTCTTCAGAGCGATCATGTTCGAAAATTCCTGGAAGATTTCGGAGACGGTATATCCTGTTGCCTGAGCAGCTACCAGGTGGTTGTCTTTGATCCACAATTTTATAAAACCATCCTTATTATCCTCAATGTTCGCTCTCAGGTTGACGTCGAAGGGAACTTTCACGACTTTCACATCCTTTAAGTCCTCGGGAACCGTGCCCACCATGGCGACTTCGGGAATGGAATAAATAACCGCCGGGATCACCGAATAATCCATCTTTCGCAGAGACGCATTTTTCTTCGCCATGATGTTCTCGGCTGCAATGATCCCCTGTTGGATCCCGACATGAGCCAGGATGGATTTTCCTGTGGCATCCCCAATTGCCCAAATTCCCGGAACATTGGTTTGCAGATATTCGTTTACCTCCACGCCCTTGCGGGAAAATTGAATTCCCAACTTTTTGTATGTTTCCTCGTGCACCACAGCCTGCCTGCCTATGGCGATTAAGAACATATCAGACTTAACATGTACCATCTCTTTGGTGACCTGGTTCTCGGCTTCAAGTTGTCCTTTATGGATGGACAGCACCTTATGGTTGGTCAGGATCTTTACCCCGCGTTTTTCCAAAACATTCGTCAAATATTCTGAGATGTCCGGATCCGTCAGGGCAATGCATCGTGGGAGAAATTCCACTATCTGAACTTTGCTGCCCAGGCTCGAAAATATAGTGGCAAATTCCATCCCGATGACTCCCCCACCCACAATAGTGAGAGTCTTTGGAAGATGATCAATAGAGATTAACCGATTACTGCTGATGATGGAGGGATCCTTTTCGTCAATGAACCCAGGGATTAAAGGCTGTGACCCTGTGGCAATGATAATATTCCGGGTTCCAAGCTCATCTTCCCCCGATGTATAGTGCATGGTGACCCCATCCGGGTCCAATTTTCCATGTTTCACGATGACCCGTTCAGGGGAATCGATAATCGCTTCACCCTGGTAGATATCCACTTTATGAAACCTCAATAAATCTGTTATAAAGGCACGGGTGCTTTCTACGACCTTGTTTCTGCGGGCGGCAACCTTGGAAAAATCAACATTAACTTTACCCACTTCAATCCCATAGTCGGGGGCTCGCGCAGCTTCGTGAGCCACCTTCGCTGATTCGATCATGGCCTTGCTCGGCGTGCATCCCCAATTTGTACAGATCCCCCCGATAAAATCCCTTTCTACTATGGCAACTTTGCCTCCCAATTCTGCAATTCTTACTGCACTACTATGCCCTGAGGGTCCCCCCCCAATAATCACCACATCATAGTTTTTATTCATAATACCCTCCAAAATTCGATGTTTCCTTTTACCTATTGTGATTTTACAATAAATTCCAGGATTTTCACCTATTTCTATCTTATATATATACTATTCTAATAATCAACCCGCCCCAAATGAGGTCATGATCCTTACTAAGTGTCGGACACATTTCTCGTACAGCCCAAGGTGAAGATTTTCATTGGGGGAGTGCGAATTCGCACCCGGATAACCGCACCCTGCAGTCACGATGGGTAACCGCAGGTTCTTTTGGAAAACCTCATTCGGGCCCGAGCCCCCTGAAAGAGGTACGATGACCATCGGCTTTTGGTAGACCTGGCTGGCAGTTTCAACCACCAATTTGACAAAGGGATCATCAGGGTCGGTACGGGATAGCCCTTCAAAACCCAAATCCGTAATCTTCACGTCTTCGAAACCATGCGAATCCAAATGAAGCCTGACCAAGCCCGGGATCTCTTCAGCAATTTGATCCGGGACCAGGCGAAAATCGATTTTTGCGCTTGCACGATGCGGCTGTACCGTTTTTGCCCCAGGACCTTGATAGCCGGATGTAAGTCCACAAATGGTGCAGGTGGGTTGAAACACTTCCGCCAAGCGGAGTTCTACCCCGCCTTCCAACCCCTTGAGGAATTTCTTAACCCCAAATCGGGATTTGTAATCCGGACCCACATCTGGCAATTTCTCCATCAACTCGATATCTCTAGGGCTGGGTGGCTTCACCTTGTCGTAAAACCCAGGAATCATAATTTCCTCATCTTCAGTTTTCAGGCTATTCAGTGCCCATACCAATCGCCAGGCGGCATTGGGGAAAATAGATCCCCCTATCCCTGAATGGACATCCTGGCTGGCAGACTGGACGGATAATTCGAGATAGGCTATCCCGCGCACACCCAGGTATTGCATGGGTTGATCATCCTCCAGGACTTCACCAAATTCCCAAATGCAGGCATCGGCTTTGAATTTATCCACATTTTCGAGAACACAATCCCGGATATGCTCGCTGCTGGATTCTTCTTCTCCTTCAATGCAAAACTTTATGTTACACGGGAGTTCCCCTTCAGCTTCGAGCAAAGCGTCTATGGCAGCCAGGCGGGTCATCAGCTCGCCTTTATCATCAGTTGCACCGCGTGCGTAGAATTTTCCACCTCTGATGGTGGGCTCAAAGGGGGGTGTTTCCCAGAGTTCCAAGGGTTCGGGAGGTTGCACGTCATAATGGTTGTAGAACAGAAGTGTTTTATCTGCTTTTCCTTTTCTTTCAGCGAAAACGACAGGAGCTCCTGCTGTAGGCAGCATAGCAACGGAAAAACCTCTTTTAGAAAGCATCGAAGAAACGATCTCCGAACACTCCTTCAACCCCTGGCCGGTTGCGGAGACCGAAGGCTGGGCACAAAGCTTGGTTAATTCCTGGATATTATCCTGAACTCGCCTGGCAATAATGCGGTCGATTTCCCCAAAATTATTCATTTTGCTCCTTAAATTTACGAAATCGCCCAAGGGACAAGCGAAGAAATGTACGCCCCAAAATATGCGAAGATCATCATCTTGATGATTTTCCCAAGCGTCACCCAGATCAAATAACGCCACACCGGCAATTTGAGGGCTCCAGCGGTCATCCCGGCAACATCAAAAAGTGGATTGGGAATGATGGCAAGGACGAAAATGGTGATATCCCCATATTTTTTCATCCAACGTTCAAAACGGACGTACCATTTGCGATTCTCGATGATCCCCTGCCCGCTGAAACCAGCCAGATACCCGGTTAACTCCCCAAGTGCAGCTCCTGTCCCAGCAGCCACAGCCACCCAAAACGGGTTGAAAATGGCGCCCATTGCAGAAGTGATGAGGATCCCAGGGACGGGCAGAATGATCGTCGCATTTGCCAGGATGGAAACCAGGAATATCCCTGGATATCCAAAAGCCCCCAGTTGTTGAACCTTGCTGCGGTTCAGGTACAAAAATACGGTCAATGCCAGGACAAAAATAATGGCACAGATGCGTGCCACTTGGATTTTCCAGCTTGTTTTCGGCTTTGCTTTTCCCTCTACGGGTGCTTCCGAATTCATTTTGCTTCCTCAGCCTGCAGGTACGCTTCGATGCGGGAAATGACCATATCCAGTGCAACCGAATTGAACCCACCTTCCGGGATGATCACATCGGCATATCGCTTGGATTGTTCGACAAATTCCAGGTGCATCGGTCGCACGGTCGTCACATATTGGTGGATGACGTTTTCCAGCGACCTGCCCCTTTCAGAAATATCCCTTTGAAGCCGGCGGATGAACCGTAAATCTGGATCTGTGTCCACGAAAATTTTGATGTCGCAAAGCTCTCTCAATTTGGGTTCTGCCAGGATCAGGATGCCTTCGACGATGATCACATGCTTGGGATCGACACGCACTGTTTTATCTGTTCGAGCATGGTGAGCGAAATCGTATAGTGGCAAATCCACCGGGTGCCAATCTTTCAGGGTTTGAATATGCTGGATGAGCAGATCCGTTTTCAACGAGTTGGGATGATCGAAGTTGACCTCTGCGCGCTGAACAGGAGGCAAATTGGAAAGATCTCGATAATAGGCATCATGCGGAAGATAAGCGATTCGGTGAGCGCCTACCCTTTCCAGGATAACATTCACCAGGGTGGTTTTTCCGCTGCCGGAACCGCCCGCTACGGCAACGACAAGGGGGGGGACGCGTGAAGACATGGAGATATTATACAGATAAAAACTGAAGAGGTAACCAAAAGTTTAAGCAACAAAAACCAGTCCACCGGAACTTGCTTCTAGTGACCGGGGAGTTATTTGCGAAGGCGATTCTAATTGAGTCTTTATCGTCTCTATCAAGGAATCCAAAATAATTGGGAAATAGGCAGGCAACTTTATGATTAATAATCAATACCAGGTGTTTGCTGACTTATGGCTTCGAATATCAATATTGCTGTAATTTATTCGATGAGATGCTGATAAAAACATCAAGATTAAATAAATCATTGGACAAGTTTAACAGTGAAACTAAAGACTTAAGCGTAATCAAGTAATCATTGAATAGAGTGTGGGGGTTTTAATTTGATTGAAGTTATAACCCCCACCCTACATAACAATTAGGTATATCATTGGCATCAGAGGGAATAATGGATAAGAAATATACCAAGCTTGTAAAAGATATGATTTGGGGGGGATTACAAAATGCAAGATTTGATGTCAAATCTGCAACAGCATTACCACCAACTAGGATAGTGCTTGTTAATGATAATGACTTTAGTAGAGCACAGAGAACAGCTCTACAGATTTTGGAATCAATGAAGAGCAGAAATGACTTACCAACAGACAGGAAACAGCTTGAAGATTATGTGGATGGGACTATTGCATCTATTAATTTTCTTTCTACAATAGGTTGGATTGGGAAAGATTTCCATGAAAAAACTGATAAACAATTAATTCAAGAATGTCTTGAAGCAATCGAAGAATTAAATAGGGTGGGTGGTAAATTTGCTGATAAAGCAGATGCTTATCAATTTTCACTGGATAATCTGATTAAGAACTCAAAAAATAAATAATTGATACCTTTTTTAGAAGAAGAGGGAAAAATGGGATGGATAGATGAAGAAGAATCAGAGAAGAAGGATGAGAAAATTAATACAAAGACTGCTTTAGTAAGAGTTACTTGGGTTCCACCTGCTCTTGATGTTTTACTTCCCATAATAATATATATGGATGATAAAGAAATTTCCAGTGTAAGGTATCTTGATACAGTTGAAATGG
>JBGQAS010000331.1:0-2978 GCA_041494435.1 Anaerolineaceae bacterium
CACCGGCGTTGGCAGATGTTGGTCTATGGCCGGATGATGGCTTGCTCATGTATCAGATCGGCAGCCAGGTCCGTGACTTCTGGACGCTCAACGCTCTTCAGTAATTTGTTTTTGCTCGGTAAGTTTTCGCAATAGAAATCCTATGGACACAGACTGGTTTGTCTGTGTCCATAGGCAAAGACGTACTTCTTCATTCTGTGAAGTAATCTGCATCACTGCACCACTCCAAACACTGGTTTATAAAAGCTAGTGTCATGTGTGAATATTGGCTCGGAGAGAAATAGCATGACCATAAAAGCAGCCTTTTTTGATATGGGTGGAACTATCCAGACGTTCACTTATAATCGTGAACTGCGCTTGAAGGCCACCCCGGGAATGCAGCAAATACTCCATCGAGCCGGTATTGACCTTGGATTGACTGATGAAGAATTATGTGATGTTATTGAGGGCGGTTTAGGTCGTTATCATACCTGGCGTTTGGAAACGCTCGAGGAATTACCCGCTTTCCGCGTATGCCAGGAATTCATTTTCGCAAACATATCCATTGATCCTCACAAACTTGGAAAAGTTGCCGAGGAATTGATCCTGTATTACGAACTGAATTATTACCAACGTACTTTACGGCCAGAAATTCCTGAAACGTTGAAAGAAATTAAGAAATTAGGATTGAAAATCGGACTGATCAGCAATGTGATCAGCATTGCGCAGGTACCTCAAAACCTAAAGGAATACGGGATTGCCCATTATTTCGATCCGGTTGTTCTTTCCAGCGAATATGGCAGGCGAAAACCGGACCCTTCGATCTTCCATTATGCCGCAAGGTTGGCAAAAGTCCCTGTTAGTGAATGTATCTACATTGGAGACCGGATTTCCAGGGATGTCCTGGGTGCAAAAAGAGCTGGTTTCCAAATGGCGATTCAAATCGTCCACGGTTTTCAACATGGGGAAGCGGACGATGGAGCTGAACCTGATGCAGTGATCCATTCCATGGATGAGTTGATCGATATTATCAAAAAGCAGCTAGGTCAATCACGGAATTTGAAAAAGAAAACTGCGCCAATTAAGGCAATATTCTTTGATGCTGGCGATATATTATATTACCGACCGAATAAAGATCAAAAACTCTTCGAATTTCTCGAAAGATTGGGATTGGATGCAAAGTCAGCTTCCAAGGAAGAGTTGTTGAAGGTTCAACGAGATGCTTATGAAGGAAAAATAACGAGGGAAGAATACAACGAAAGAATGCTTGAAATCTATGGGGTTAAAAAACCAGTAGATATTGCGCAGGGGAAAAAGATTATCGATTCGGATGTGGATGACATCCAGGTATTTGATGGCGTTCCAGAAACAATACGGGAATTAAAATCCCGGGGATTTTACTTGGGAATAATTACGGATACGGCTCAAGCGGTGTCAACCAAACTGGCATGGTTCGAGAATGCGGGTTTTGGCGATGTCTGGGATTCCATTATTTCATCGCAGGAAGTTGGCTTGAAAAAACCAAACCCCGATATATATTGTGCTGGCTTGGCTCAACTGGGGGTCCGCCCCGACGAATCGGTCTTTGTGGGGCACATGAAAAGCGAGTTGGATGGTGCCACGGCACTCGGGATGAATACCGTTGCATTCAATAAGGATGCAGATGCCACAGCCAAATATTATGTTGCAAAATTTGCAGATTTGCTGGATCTTCCTTGCTTTGATCCAGAAAAAAAGGAATAACGGATCGGAATTTTATGCAGACGCCAATTGACGCCATTTTCTTTGACATGGGGTATACCTTACGTTCCACAATCAGGCATACGTCACTCGAAAAAAGGATTGTTGGTTTAAGAAAGATCAAAAAACTTCTTAAACTGGACATTTCACCCTCCAAGCTGGATGCTTTACTTACCAAACATGCTTTGGAATATAAAAAGTGGGCTACCAAAACCCTCAAGGAATTACCGGAGGATGAATTATGGACGAAATGGATGCTGCCCGATCAACCTGCGAAAATGGTCGCCTCGCATGCCATCCAATTAAACACGCTGTGGCGCTCCATTAATGGCACTCCCCTGATTTTCCCTGAGACGAAAATGGTCATCCGGGAATTGTTCCATCGGGGTTACCGGTTAGGCTTAATCAGCAATACTACCAGCAGTACCGAAACCCCTTCCATTCTCAAGTCACTGGGTTTGGACGAATTTATGGAAGTCATGGTGTTATCGGCAACTTTTGGGAAACGCAAACCTGACCCGACTCTTTTCTTGCACGCAGCCAATGCGTTGCTGGTGGACCCTTCCCGCTGTGCCTACGTTGGAGATCAAGCCTGCCGGGATGTAGCAGGTTCCAGGAGTGCGGGATTTGCGCAGGTTATCCTGATCCACTGGCCTGAAAAAGGGCATAAGCACGTCCGAGATCCAAAACTGCCTCCCGACCAAAACATCCGAAATTTGAAAGAATTATTGAAGATATTTCCTGGGCGATATCCTACAATAGCTCCAAAACAGTTCCCCTGGTTTTGGAAGAAGTCAGTGGATTTCTCGTGGGATGCCTCACTTTCCACCATGTGGATGATGGGACGATTTGCAGAAATTGAAGGCTTCCGCAAGTCAGCCCAGGGATTGGGTTTCCGGCGGATTGAGTTGAATCATCAAGTGGATTTAACTCATGTGGAGATGCAAAAATTTGAATCGGGTGAAATTTCGGGGGTACATGAACCCTGCCCGGCAGACGTTTCCATGCCTGTTTTAAAAGATAAGGATTGGTTGATTTCCTCCCTGGATGAGCATAACCGCCAGCAGGGGATTCGGATGGTAAAACGCAGCATCGACTTGGCGCATCAATTAGGTGCACCCCGGATTATCCTTCATGCCGGGCAAATCCAGGGGACTGGTGATCTGGAAGAAAAGATCAGAAAACTGTATCAGCATGGAAAACAAAAATCTTTGGAATACAAGCAGCTTGCTGCGAAAGCAAGAAAAATCTTGGAAAAG
>JBGQAS010000431.1:0-2222 GCA_041494435.1 Anaerolineaceae bacterium
ATTATGAATAGATAATCACCATCGAACGGGTCTTAATTCAGGAGGAAACATGCAAGAGGGAAAAAATCCAGCAACGGTTGGCAGCACCCGCAGGGACCGCCGCATTCATCGCCAGAAGGAAGAGATCCTGCAAGCAGCCGGTTCGGTATTTTCGGAAAAAGGGTATGCCTCCGCTACCATTCACGACATTGCGATCAAAGCCGATATCGGTGACGGGACGATCTACAATTATTTCCCCGGTAAGCGTGAAATCCTCCTCACCATTGCCAGCAAGCAGACTGAAGCCATCAACCAGCTTTTTGTTTCCACTGAAAAAGTAGAAACACCCGAAGACCTGGTGCAAATCGTGCAAAAATCGTTCGACATTATGCTGGAGCAATCCAGCTACACCCGCATCATGATCTCCGAAGCCCTGATCGATGATGAATTCCTGAATCAATACGTGCTCGAACGTTTACGCAACGTGGTTCTCTTCACGAAAGCCTTCATAGAAGAACGGGTGAAATCCCATGAGTTTCGACTCGTGGATCCTGAATTGGCAGCCCGAGCATTTGTCGCTGCCTTTGCGGGGTTGATCCTACCTGCCTTGCGTGGCATTGCTCCTTCACCTTCCTCAAAACAGAGACGAAAAATGGCAGAAACGCTCGTTTCGATTTTTGCATACGGGCTCTTAACCGAGAGACCGAAGGCCGAAGCATAGTATGTTCAAGCGAATCCTGGCGATCATCCAAAAGGAACTGATTCAGGCCTATCGTGACCGGGTGACCCTGGTTGTGATGCTCAGCATGCCACTCCTTCAATTGATCCTGTTCGGTTATGCCATCAGCACCAATGTCCGTCACATCCCCATGGTGGTGGTTGATCAATCCCTGGACCAACGCAGCAATAGCTATATAGCTGCCATGGTGAACTCGGGCTATTTCGATGTCATTGAAACTCAGCCCGATCAAGCCGGAGCCATTGCAGCCATGGATTCCGGTGCGGTGAAAGCAGGTCTGGTTATTCCTCCTCAATTTGCAGACCATGTCCTGCGTAGGGATGCGCAAGTGCTGGTCCTGGTCGATGGCTCGGATCTTTTCACCTCCCAATCCGCTTACAGCGCTGCCAACATTATTGGAGAACAGCAGGCGATCCAGGTGATGACGGAATCGATTACTCCTGGGTCCACCATCGGCACGCTGCCCCAGCTGGATGCGCACATCCGCGTTCTATACAACCCAGATCTGAAGGACTTGTGGTTCATCATTCCCGGCATGGCAGCCTTGTTGCTGCAAACCCAGACCATCGTCCTTACCGCTGTTGCCGTGGTACGTGAAAGAGAGGTAGGTACCATCGAGCAAATCCTGGTCACGCCCATTCGTCCGTTCGAACTGATGCTCGGGAAGATCATCCCCTATCTATTCATTGCTATGATCAACATGCTCTCCGTCCTGGCGATTGGGGTGTTCTGGTTCCAGGTCCCCTTCCAGGGGAGCTTTTGGCTGTTCATCAGCCTGGCATTCATATATGTGTTCAGTGGATTGGGGTTGGGCTTGTTAATTTCAACCGTATCCCAAAACCAGCGGCAAGCAAATCAGCTCTTTATGCTTTTTGAAATGGTCGGGATGGTTCTGGGGGGGTTCATCTTCCCTCGTTACACCATGCCCAAAGTGATCCAGTGGGTGGGGGATATTTTCCCGCTCACTTATTTCGTCCCCATTTCCCGGGGCATCATCACCAAGGGTGTAGGCTTTTCGGCTGTCGCCGGGCAGGTGGGCGCCCTGGTGGTTTACGTAGTAATTGTCATGGCGCTCGCCACGGTGTCTTTCCGCAAGAGGTTGGAGTAGCCCATGTGCAAGGTATTTCAGCGCTTGCGTGCTTTGATCTATAAGGAGACCGTCCAGATCCTGCGGGATCGGCGGACACTTTCCCTGTTGTTCCTCTTGCCTGCCATCGAACTATTTCTTTTCGCCTATGCCGTTTCACTCACAGTCACTCACCTTCCTACGGCACTCGTTGATCAAAGTAAGGATGTTTCCAGCCGGGAGTTCACCTTGGCTCTTTCCAATTCCAGCTATTTTGATTTCAAACTGGAACTTCAAAGCGAACAGCAAGTGATTGATGCCATCAACGCTGGGACGGTTAAAGCGGGCGTGGTCATCCCGCCCAACTTTGCGGAGGATATTGCCCGCGGTAAGGGAAACGCTCTCATCATCCTGGACGGTTCGGATAATTTCAGCGTG
>JBGQAS010000059.1:0-8482 GCA_041494435.1 Anaerolineaceae bacterium
CTTGGCTGGTTTTACTGACAATCCTTTTTCAATCCCGGCACCGGATAGTATTGACCTGGTAGCGTTAGCAAACCTGTACGAAGACCTGGGCGATCTCGAGGCTGCAGCCCGATATTATGAGATTGGGCTCAACGAACATCTCCCGGGAGATCTGCATCATAAAACTTTGGAAAGGTTCGCTAGAATGCATCGAAAGACCCGTAATTGGGAAAAAGCACTCCAACTCTGGCAGTCTGGTTACAGCGAAGATGATTTATACAGCTTGATAGAGCTGGCTAAGTTTTATGAACACCACGAAAAATCCCCGGAGAAAGCTTTGGATTTTGCCCAAATTGCTCTGCAGATCACCAAATCAAATAAAAAATTGACCAACGTTTCTGCATTCACAGAAGCGGAAATCAAAAAACGGATTACAAGGCTCAAAGGGAAGATCAGGGTAACTAATTCTAAGCAGGCTTGATTTTCCGAAATTCTTCGGGAGTATCCATATCTTGTAGCACCGTTGGTGAATCGACAATCACATATTGGATGGATTTCTTTCGTTGAGCCAGGAAATCCTCCATCGTATTCTCTGATGTAAGATTTTGAATTTCAACCCACAGTTTTCGATCTACCAACCAGGGATGTCCCTGGTGTAATTGGAAACTTGGAACAACGATATCGGAACCAGATCTCAAATAAGCTTCAATGATGGAGTGTATTGTATCCACCAGAACAGTGGGCTGATCACCTAGGAAAATCATGGATGCTGCAATATTTTTATCCTGAATGGCTTTCATTCCTTTTTGCAGGGATGTCACCATTGACCCATTCGCGTAATCTGAGTTTGTGACGTGGGTAATAGGTAATTGACTCAAAACCGAGTTGAGTTCTCGATCTTCCTTCCCGGTCACAACAATTATTTGTGTCAAACCAGCTTTTTGGATGGCATCAATGATTTGAGAAATTACCGTTTCTTTTCCCCAAGGAAGTAAGAGTTTCTGCTGTCCCATCCGAGTAGACATTCCAGCTGCAAGTACAATTGCGGCAATCCGATTATCCTTTTCAGCAGCTTTTCCCATACATTTCCTGCATTTCTTCTTGTGTATCAATATCCCGGAAATCTTCTTCATTTTGCCATTCGACTCTTGTAATCCTATGGTGATCGAAGAGTGCTTTCCCTCCGGTATCTCCTTCCAATTGGGTTAATTCGGCAAAAAGACTTTTATCAAAGAGAACCGGATTCCGAAGTTCCCCCTTGCATTCCGGGCAAATAATTTCAGCTCCAGTTTGCCCATATTCATCGATCAGCTTACGGATCAAAGATTCTGGAACAAATGGCTGGTCTGAAGTAGCAAAAATGGCTGCTTGAATATTATCTGGTAACGCAGCAATTCCTGCTCGAATGGATGTGCTGATCCCTTCCTTCCAGTAGAGATTCTCAACTGTGGTGATATCCAAATCTTCCAAAGCTTTTTTGACGGCATTGCTTTCCGCACCTACTACCACGATGATAGGCTGAATACCAGTCGCCAATAGTTTTTGGCTGACGATCTTCACCAAAGGTTGTCCCTGCCATAATAGCAACTGCTTGGGTGTTCCCAGACGTGAAGAACTGCCTGCAGCCAGAATTATCCCAGCGGTCGAGCCAGTCGTTTGGTTCAATTTATTTGACCTTGAGGCATTGTCTTGAAGTAGTTCAAAACTTTACTTGATCTTACCCAATCCTCGTAAAACCCGTTCAGGCACAAGCGGAAATTCATTGAACCATACACCAATGGCATCATGCAGAGCTGCAGTTAATGTAGGAACAAATGGAAGATAGGGCATTTCACCCATGCCCCGAACTCCCCAGGGTCCGCGTGGATCGGGATGTTCATGCAAGACCGATTCGACTTTAACCGGGATATCCAGGATGGTGGGGATTAAGTAGGTGGACAAATACTTGGTCATCACAATGCCATTTTTCTGGATGAAGTTCTCGAGCACGGCGTAACCATACGCCTGGATGATGGCACCTTCGATCTGTCCTTCCACTTGCTGGGGGTTGATGGCTTTTCCTACATCATCTGTCACAATGACATTGGTGAGGTTCAATTCGCCTGTTTCGGTATCGACTTCTGTTTCAATCGCTTCTGCAACATAACCATAGGAAAAATTGGGCGTGCAATGCCCGTCTTTTTCATCATATGGGCTGGTGGTTGGAGCGATCCAGGTGTACGTAGCAATGGCTGGTCGTTCTTCGGCTTTCCATTTTTTCAGAGCTTCTTGTGCTGCACCTTTGATGGAATTCCCCGACATGAAAGTCATACGTGAAGCAGAGGCGCTGCCAGAATTCCCGGTTTTGGCTGTGTCTGAAACGACCATTTCAACTCGTGAGACAGGTATTCCCAATCCTTCTGCAGCCATTTGGCGCATGACATTATGAGTCCCCTGACCCACCTCAGCTCCTGCATGATAAACAATGGCTCTTTCGATTTGCGTATCACCATGAAGCTCAATTCTCGCCCAGCAATTCTCTGGGGCACCGAATGAAAAACCGGCATTCTTGAAACCACATCCAAAGCCAATACCTTTCTTAATGTGTGGACGTTTTGGATCCTGTTTGATGATGGGTTTTTTCCAACCGTCTTTTGTCTTTTTCCAGCCTGCCTTAAGCGCACATTTTTCAACCACTTCCTCAATGGAAACACCATCGGGCAAAGGGGTTTGTACCGACAAGAGTTCGCCATCGTGGATGACGTTCCGCATTCGGATTTCCACCGGGTCCATTCCAAGTTTTTCAGCGATTTTGTTCAGCTGGCTTTCCGCGCAAAACGCACCCTGAGGCCCACCAAAACCCCGGAATGCTCCGGTAACAATATTGTTGGTATAAACCGCATACGAGTCGACACTCACATTGGGGATGAAATAAGGGCCGTTGCATAGAAGGGTTGCATTTCCCAATACTTTGGTTGAAGTATAGGCGTACGCTCCACCATCCGCAACGATTTTCGTTTCGGTAGCGATGACCTTGCCTTCCTTTGTTGCACCCCATTTTGATTTGAGGTAATAAGGATGGCGTTTGTGATGTGCAATCATCGATTCTTCACGGCTCCAGATGATCTTAATGGGTCGTTTGATCCCTTTTTCTGATAGCCGGTAAGTGGCCAGGGCAAGCAGGATTTGGACAGACATATCTTCCTTGCCACCGAAAGCTCCGCCAATGGCCGGGTAAATGATCCTTATTTTTTCCTTGGGCAAATTAAGGGCATGTGCTACTTGTTCCTGGTCTTCATGCACCCATTGACCACCGACTACGACCGTGACCCGTTCTTCTTCATCGATGTACGAAATGCCAGCTTCTGGTTGAAGGAATGCATGTTCCTGGGCGGGAGTTCGGTATTCGCCTTCAACGATTACATCCGCTTTAGCAAAAGCCTTTTCAACATCTCCCTTGCGGATGCGGTATTTACAGAAAATATTCGTGCCTTTATCGGGGTGCAATATGACCCCTTCATCCTTCATGGCTTCCAAAGGATCGAATATTCCGGGGAGATCCTCATATTCCACCTTGATCAGCTTGATCGCTTCCGCCGCAATCTCCTCGGTATCTGCAACCACCAATGCTACCCTGTCACCGGTGAACCGTACGTGATCTGCATAGGGTTTTGCTGAACCGGGTCCGCAAAGGACGGGTTCATCCGGCATGATCAAGCCATATTCGTTAACCGGTACATCCTTGGCTGTAAATGTAGCAATGACTCCGGGGAACTTGTCCGCCTGCGAAGTATCAATGCTTTTCACAATGGCATGGACTTTTGGTGAAAAGAGGACCTTCATATATGCCTGGTCAGGCATATTGATATCACCTGGATATAGAGCTTTCCCAGTAACCTTGTCATAAGCATCGGGTCTAGGAATTGATTTACCAATGTTGGATTCCATAGAATTTCCTCCCATTAGTCCTTATCCTCTTCTCACAGGCCGGATTTGTTCCGGGGGGACATCGGTGCTGCCATAACGCGGCGTACCAAAGACCTTGTAAAAAAGAGCAGTAATAAATGTGAAGATGGCATACAAAATGAAGATGATAACGATGGTTACAAAAACTTTGACAACGATCAAAGGATCCCATAGTTTGTAAAAGATGATGGCAGCAGGATAAATCACCCAATGACTCACACTATTTGCGTTGACCAGTGCTAAAGCAATCAGGTAAGAAATTACGGGGATGACGATCACCATGACCAACCCAATCCCTCTCCATACTGGGTGAATTTCCTTTTTCTTTTGACTCAGGGAAACATCTACATTAGACCTATAATATTGACGCTTCGACATATTCACCTATCCTTGTGCGGCTTTTTCAATTGCCTTCACAATCTTATAGTATCCAGTACACCGGCAAAGATTACCAGTGATGGATTGTCTCACTTCATCTTCAGTGGGTTTAGGTTGTTCTTCCAGTAGCTTGACCCCTGACATGATGAAGCCTGGGGTGCAATATCCACATTGAACTGCACCTTCCTCCACAAAAGTCCTTTGGACCGGATGGAGCTCTCCTGGTTTGGCAACCCCCTCCAAAGTGATAATTTGGCTTTGGTGTGCACGCGGAGCGGGAACCAGGCAACTCATGACGGCTTTTCCATCGAGGAATGCCGTGCAAGCCCCGCATTCACCTTCTGCACAACCTTCTTTGGTTCCGGTGAGCAAACCTTCTTCCCGGATTAAACGCAACAAATTCTTATGAAACCCACCCGTCAGTTTGTATTTCTTTCCATTGATAGTTGTCTCGATGGGCTCGTTTCGTTTGATTACTGTTTCCTTCAAGGAAGTGTTAATGCCCTTGGAAGTATCCAGCGTAATGGGCTTTGCAGGCATTTCGAATAAATACGATTTTGCACTCAACTGGTGGAAGGCACGCTTGGTAATAACCCTAACTATCTCTTTCCGATAATTGGCTGACCCACGCAGATCATCAATCGGCTTGACCACATCTTCAGTGATTTTGGCTGCTTTTTCTATAGTCGCATCATCCAAGGACTTGCCCACCAAAAACTTTTCTGTTTCTTCGGCGTGAATAATGGTTGGTGCAACTGATCCTAACGTGACAACCGCCTTGGTAATTTTTCCCTTCTCAATCGTACAAATGGCACAAACATTCACTGTCGAAATGGCCTGAGCTTTGCGCAAGGCAGATTTGATAAACGTTCCAATGGTGTTAGCGGACATCTTGGGGAAATAGATATCCACCATCATTTCATCGGATTCAAGTTTTGTTTTTCGAAATGCTGGATAAAACTCCTTCAGGGGGATTTCTCGCGTACCACGCTTTGATTTCAAGACAACTGTAGCACCTAATGCCATGAGAGGAGTAATAGTATCGTTGGCAGGAGAGGCGGTAATCAGGTTGCCAGCAACAGAACCGCGATTGCGTATCTGGGGAGAACCCACTTTCCAGCAAGCCAGCGCCAGGGGAAACCCATATTTCCGGATGATATCTGAAGCTGCACATTGGTTATGTGTGGTCAGGGGCCCAAAATGGACATTCCCTTTATCATCTTCATGGATTTTGTCCAACCCGGGTATGCGAGTGACATCGACGAGAGTTTCAATTCCTGTGCGTACTCCGCGTTCCATTTCCAGCCATAAGTCTGTGGCACCTGCGATAATTCGGGCTTTTTCTCGTTCCGCACTAAGAATTTCCAAAACCCGATCTGTGGACACTGCATTGATATAGGTACTCCACATAAATTCCTCCGATTATTCCAGGGATTTCATGCTCTTGCCATCCCCATGATGTTTGTTCATGATTATTTCCGCCATGATGCTGACAGCAATTTCTTCCGGAGTTTCGGCATTCAATTCCAATCCCATTGGTGAATGCACCCGTTTGAGCAACTTTGGAGCTACACCTTTTTTGCTCAATTCGGTTTTTGTCACTTGCCAACGCCTTCGAGACCCGATGATTCCCAGATAGGCAAAGGGTTGTTCCAGGATTTTTGGAAGCCCGGCAACTTCCACTTCAGTTCCGCGTGTGGTCAAAACTACATAAGTCGATGGGGTGAACTGAGTCTTGCTTGGCAAAGCAGCCATTTTGCATTCAATTAATTCTTCTGCTCCAGGAAAGAATTCTTTAGTGCAAAAACCAGGGCGATCATCAGAGACTGTAACCTTGAAACCAAGGAATTGTCCCAGGCTCGCCACCGCTTTGCCAACATGCCCGGCTCCGATCACGATCAATTTGGGATCAGGAACAATCGCTTCCAAGAACACCTCTGCTTCTCCACCACATACGCCTACATCCCCTTTGGCTGGATCAACAAATCGATATTTGATGGTTCTGGATTCTCCATCCTTTACCACCTGTTTGGCAGCTTCGATCACCTGCGTTTCCAGCTCACCGCCACCCACTGATCCGCTTATGGTACCAGAGGGATAAACGATCATGTGGCTGCCAATATGTCGTGGAGTGGACCCACTGCTCCGGACGATGGTACAAAAAACAGCAGTCTCCCCTCGCGATTGGATTTCATCCAAATCGTGAAAGAACCGCACACTCATGCTTTGGCTCTCATCGCCTGCCAGATTTTTTCGGGAGTGATGGGCAAGCTGTCCATTTGGGCTCCGCAGGCATCCAGGATAGCGTTGGCAACCGCGGGAGCTACCCCATCCAGTGGGATCTCTGCTACAGCTTTTATTCCAAATGGATGAGTAGGTTCATATGTTTCTACAAAAATGGTCTTCAGTTTCGGCATTTCATCCGCTTTGAAGATATGATACTGATCAAAATCAGTTTCCTGGGGTCTGCCTTCGGCATCGTAGGTCATTTGCTCACACACCGCATAACCCAGCGATTGCGACATTCCCCCTTCGATTTGCCCGGAAGCCGTAATCGGATTCACAATCACACCGGAATCCACAGCCATGACCAATTCTTCCACAGTCACCTGCCCTGTTTCCGTGTCAACCAATACTTGGGCAAATTGGGAGGCAAATGGAGGGGGCGCAGCCGGTGAAACGTATGATGCCATTGCCATAATTTGGGTCTGATCAATGTGGTGTAGCGAATTCAAACCCACCTCAGACAAAGTGATCGTCTGCCCATCTGGCGCATGGACCTTCCCCTCGTATAATTCGATCTTTTCCACAGGGGAAGCGAATTTGGCATCCTTGCTCTTCCACATGGCAATTGCGCGTTCTTTAATTTGCAATGCAACTTGCCTCGCAGCCTTGACCACAGCTGTTCCAGAAATATAGGTTGTACTGGATGCGTATGCACCCTTATCAAAGGGTGTGAAATCCGTATCGGAGGAATACACGATAATATCATCCACTTCCACACCCAACACTTCAGCCGCCATTTGAGCCAGCACCGTATCAGAGCCTGTGCCCAGGTCGGTGGCACCGATGAGCAAATTGAAGGATCCATCTTCGTTCATCTTGATACTAGCACTTCCCATATCGAGATAAGGAATGGCAGTGCCCTGCATCACATTGGCGATTCCAATCCCTCTCTTCAGGTAAGGTTTGCCTTTTACAGTATGCCAATCAGGTTTTCCGAATTTCTTTTCCCAATCGATGGCTTTCTTGCCCGCTTCCACGCATTTATCCAGACCGATGGTGTGAACGATTTCCGGCTTGGGTTCCCGTCCTTCACTCCAGGAAGTGCTGAAAGGTTGCAGTTCTCCCAGGCGAAGTGAATTCTTCTTTCGAAATTCGATGGGGTCCATTCCAAGGATCCGGGCAATCTTTTCCATCTGTCGTTCAACCGGGAAGAATCCTTGCGGTACTCCATATCCTCGGAAAGCTCCCGCAGGAGGGGTATTGGTATAAACGATATCCGCATAGAAACGGATATTGGGTGCTTTCCGGAATTCGCCATCGCCTACATACAAGGCCATGGATTTCTGTCCGGTGTTTCCGGTGACAGTTAACGCATGACAACCGTAAGCGCCGGTATCAGTTAATACCACCATCTCATTCGCAGTGATGGTGCCATCTTTCTTCACACCCGTCTTCAGCTTGATTTTCATTGGATGCCGAGACCGAGCTGCGATGAATTCCTCTTCCCGAGTATATTCGAACCTTACCGGCCTTTTAGTTGCTATGGTCAGGTGAGCAGCCACATCCTCGATTAATACTTCCTGTTTGCCACCAAAACCACCACCGATGCGGGGTTTGATTACTCTAATCCGCTTTATCGGTAATCCAAGCACAGGGGCGAGCTGTCTGCGTGCGTGGAAAGGTACCTGGGTGCTTGTGCGGATCACCAAACGGTCATCCTCGTCCCAATAAGAAATCACCACATGTGGTTCGATGGAACATTGCTGGACTTTGGATACTTCATATTCGCATTCAATGATCCGGTCGGCTTTCTTGAACCCTTTTTCCACATCACCAATATCTATACGTATTCTTGCCGCTACATTCTTTTTCGGGTCGGAATCCGCAAATTGCACGTATTCCTTTTCATTATGGAGGATGGGAGCTCCTTTTTCCATCGCTTTTGAAGAATCCA
>JBGQAS010000286.1:0-3500 GCA_041494435.1 Anaerolineaceae bacterium
CAACCCAGATTACATTCCGGCCTGTGTAGGCATATGCCGGGATCTGGCTGCCAGTCGCACTCGCAATGACAATCTCACCCGTCTCAGCAATTCCATTAACGCTGCCAATGTAAAAATCCGCCAGGGTCGCGTGCCGCCGCAAGATGGTCCGCTTGTCAGGATCCGTTTCTCCCAGGATTTCCGTTTTTAGATACTTCCAGGGATGCTTTCCGCTCATCAAGAGAGGAATAAAACCTATTTGTTCCAGGGTAACCGATGCTCCGGTCATCAGAGTAGCACCCGGCTGGATCATCCCTTGAAGTTGCTTTAGTGCAGATTCCTTGTTTTCAAACAAAGTAACCTTTACCCCATGCTCACTCATCGCTTGAATGGCTTTTTGCAAACTTTCAGGGTTGGGAAGTTGGTCATATTCCATAGTTTGAAGTTTCGCTAAATTCCCTCTGTTTAAAATCTAATTATTTTAAGCACTTGCTGAGCTTATCGATCGATTGATGCCAGCCTGCCATCGAGTATACGTACATTTGTCCGACTGGCCAGGCATACTCCACAACGGCTAGTTCTGTTAATTGGTCGTTGTGGATGCGCTTGAAGGTTACCAAGGATCGCATTTCTACCGGCACATCTGCCGGTAATCCAGCCTGAGCTGGAGTGATACTGTTACCTTCTTTATCGGCAAAGCTTTGTACAAACTCAAGGCTCTTGAAAGGAACGATCTTGGAATAAATCCCTAGCGTATATGAATCAGCTCCACCCTGCTCTCTGGGAGCACGCATGCAGAAAAGGAATTTTCCACCTGCTTTCAAATCCACAGTTGCCAGGGGGGAGGTGTAATCCTTGGGTCCCCACCAACATTTGATTAATTCCGGGTTTGTCCAAGCTTCCCAAACTTTCTTAACCGGCGCATCAATGATACGGGTGACGACCATGTCTTCCATAATGACTTTTTGGATTGTTTCTGTTGCCATTTCTACCTTCCTTTCTACCATTAATCGCAACAATCAATATACATCTTGGATGAAAGGAAAGGCATTAAAGGTTTGTCAAAAAACGTTCAGATAGCTTGCGGAAACAAATACCTTTGCACCTTAATTCATCTCAGGTTGCCTGCCCATATTCAGAGTAGAAATTTGCTTTACCAATGATTTTCCACCTGCGCCCGGATATGCCTGTCATAAACCTTCCGGATTTGTTCCATTGTGGTTTCTGAAAGGGGAGGATTTTCGGCTGCATGGATATTGTCCTCTGCTTGAGACGGTCGCTTGGGCCGGGGACCGTGCAGGTGACCGCGTCGAACATGAGGATCCATCGCAAAGCCATTTGCGCCATGGTGATGTTCGGCGGCACCAGCGGGCGTAATTCCTCCACGGCTTTCACCCCAGTGGCATAATCCACTCCCGAAAAAGTCTCTCCCTTGTCGAAAGCCTGTCCATTGCGGTTGAAAGAACGATGGTCATCCCGAGCAAAGGTCGTTGTTGGTGTCATCTTCCCGGAAAGCATGCCGGAAGCAAGAGGTACGCGGGCAATGATCCTTACTCCACGTTTCTTTGCTTCGAGGAAAAATTTCTCAGCAGGACACTGGCGAAAGATGTTGAAGATGATCATCACGGATTGCACATTGGCGAATTCAATCGCCCTTTCCGCTTCCTTAATAGTTTCCACGCTCACCCCGTAATGGCGAATTTTACCCGCCTTCACCAAGTCGTCCAAAACACCGAACACCTCCGCGTTGATGACTTCGATGGGTGGGCAATGCAGTTGCATCAGGTCGATGGTTTCAACCCCTAGATTCATCAAACTTGTATCTGTGAACAGGGTCATATTTCGCCCGGAAAACGTATAACCATGGGCATCAGGGTTGCCTCCCCTGCCCATCTTGGTGGCGATATAAAAAGGTTTCTTCTGTCGTCTTCGTAATTCCCCAAGCAACGGTTCGCTGCCATAAACATCAGCTGTGTCGAAGAAATTCACCCCTAGGTCAAGGGCTCGATTCAGTGTGGCAAGCGATTCTTTGTCATCAACCAGACCCCACAGGCTACCCATCGCCCAGGTACCGAGTCCAATAGTTGATACCTTCCAACCTGTACGGCTAAGTTCTCGATATTCCATTTTTTCTCCTTCGTCCCTCAGAGCATATATATAGATGAAAAAAAGCGCGGGAAGTGCCGAAGGAAACTTGGTTCGTGAAACTCACCCCTTCTTTGAATTCTTATCCCTCTGTTGATAAGTAAGATATCGTAAAACTGTGAAATTGAAGCCTACCTCTAAGAAATAATTATCCCTCTTAAAATGGGTCCCCTGCACGATAGGTTTTAGCCCAATTCCTACCATGCAGGGACGCCCAAAAGGAAGAGGAGAACGATCCGGTTACCGGTTGAATCACATCGTGCCCCATTTATAAATGGTCATCAAAGGTCCGACCGTGATCAGAGTAATGCTCAAAAAAACAAGGAACAAAGAACTCGGAAGCCAATGGATGATCATCGCCGCGGGGATGGTCAACCCTAGCAGGGTCAATCCTATGCAACTAAGCATGCAGCGGCGGGGAATGCAGGTGTCGATCCATTCTTCCAACTTGCGGACGAATGGGATGCATACGAACCTGGGTCTGTAAGTCCAATTTCTAGTAGCCATATCTTCCTCCGAATACCACCGGTAACGCTTTCAGGATACCCGGTCGAATCTATTCCGGCATCACCCATTTTGGTGATTCTGCTGGGTGATACTTTCGACAAGGCAGGTGCAAGCTTGTAGCCTTATTCGAAAAAAGCTACAATAAATCCACCATCTCATGAACTCAAAACCATCCATTCTGCTGGTCGACGACGAGACCGCCATCACCGATAACCTGGCGCCATTACTGGGTCGTTCGGGATTCTCTGTTACAGTGGCCAGCAATGGAGAGGAAGCTCTGCGGAAGATTGCTAAAGAACCCCCGGATTTACTCGTCCTGGATGTTCTGATGCCCAAGGTTGACGGCCGCGAGGTGCTCCGTCAGCTTCGCCAGGGAGGTAACTGGACTCCGATCATCCTGCTAACGCAAATTGGCGAAGCCAGCGAGCGCGCCATGGCTCTCGAAGAGGGAGCGGACGATTACCTTAACAAACCTTTCGACCCCCACGAACTGGTGGCTCGTATTCATGCTGTGCTGCGCCGCGCCCGTCCGGGTCAACCTCCCCTTTCTGCGGCTCCCCGTTTGACATGCGAAATGCTCTCTTTGGACCGTGTCTCGCATCGAGTCTGGCTGGCCGAGAGCGAGCTTCCGCTTACCCCCAAATCCGTCATGCTACTGGAATACCTGATGACCCATCCGGATGAGCTGGTTTCTCGTGAGCGCCTGCTCGACATCGTCTGGGGCTGGGACTATCCTGTAGGTACCCGTGCTGTCGATACCCGGATCGCTGAACTGCGCAAAGCCCTCGATGACGACCCCAGCCAACCCTGCTATATCGAAACAATTCCCGGGCAGGGATATCGCTTCGTGGGTAAGGTGGAAGCGCACC
>JBGQAS010000024.1:0-11403 GCA_041494435.1 Anaerolineaceae bacterium
CCTATTCGGAACCTGGTATTGGATCATCAATGCCAGTGGTCCACGTGCCCGTCATGATGGCACTGCCCGTCGTTACGATTTTGCTTTCCCTCAACGCATGTTACCTCTCAAAGGTTGGGAAAATTGGTAACCCGGTTTTTGGGATTATGTATTCCTGGGGTTCAGTAGTAACACCCAGTTTGGCCTGGGCGATACCCAGGTGCTTTCGTTGCGGGGAAAGTTGCTTATCATGCTGCAAATCACGCTTTCCATGGCAGTGGTTGTATTCATGGCATCCTTTGCCATTGCCTTGTTGCGCTGAGAGGTCAGGGGATACATTTAATCCAATAACTTGCTTTTTTTCACGACCCATAGCATAATAACTTAACATATTGCAATGGATAAGAAACGCGTTCTCGTCGTAGATGATGATCAAGTTGCACGTATGCTGATCCTGAAAGTGGTCACCATGCGCGGGCATCATGCAACGGCGGTAAAGACGGGGCTCGAAGCCCTGGATCAGTTGGAGCATCATCACTGGGATGCCATGATCCTCGATTTGGAACTCCCGGATATCCAGGGGCTAAACATCCTGGAACAGACCATCGAAGAAAAACCCGATCTCAAGATCATCATTCTCACTGCGCATGGTTCGTTGGATACTGCCATTAAAGCTCTCCAATTCAAAGTGGTGGATTATTTGCTGAAACCTGTTATCCCGGGTGATATCCTGCGCAGCATGGACAAAGCCTTCGTTGCCGAAACCCAGATTGATGTCAAGCAATCCGAGAAGAAGGCAGATGGCACTAGCACATTGAAACGATCCCATGTGATTGAAATCGCAAAGAACATCACCTACGATTTCAACCGGCGCAAGATCGACGATGGAACGCACGTGGTTTATCTCACCAGTACGGAAAACAACATTTTCAAGTGCCTGATCGACAAGAAGAACCAGATGATCTCTCACGTGGAATTGGTCGAATATGCCCACAACTACCAGGTGGAGCCCAAGGAAGCTGTGAAAATCCTGCGCCCGGTGATATGCCGGTTACGCACCAAGCTGGAGAAGATCAAGGGCGGAGGGCAATGGTTGCAGAATGTCAGGGGCAGCGGATATCTTTTGGAAATTCCAATTGCAAAGTAAATTCTAAGGTTCCCAGGTGGGTTGGGTGGGTTTGAATTCAGGCGGGTTGAGCCACGCGAGCCAACCCGTTCTTCGTCTTTTTTCCTGTACAGGTTTGTCAAATCCCACAAGAGCTAAGCTGCCAGCAAGAAGCAAAGCCCCCATCCATTGGATGAGCGTGAGGGTTTCTCCCAGCCAAAAATGCGCCACCACGATGGTAGTGAGCAGTTCCCCCAATCCAAGGATGGAAGTTTGCAATCCACCGAGATGCTTGACACCCACGAATAGGGATAGCCGGGATACAAACACGATCAATGCCATTCCAATCATCGGCAGCCAGTTCGATCCCTGAACAGGTAAGCTGCGATCAAAAATGAGATAGGCGATCAGGGTGACTACGAACATGGATAGGAGTGTATACAGCGTCACAGTTGGGGATGGGACTTCGAAGAGGATACGCTGGTTGATGATGAGATGCAGAGCATACAGGATTGCAGACCCCAGGATCATGATCGCGCCAATCCAATCGGGATTTGTCTTTCCCAATCCCAGCAGAAGGTACACACCGGGAAGGGTGATAATGAGCCGGAGCAGGGTCAGCTTACGAAGCTTTTGTTTATCCAGCAAAAGCCAGAGGGCAACGAACAAGGGATAAAAGGAGTAAAGCAATTGGGCTACGCTCGCATCCATCCGGGAGATAGCTGTGTAGTAAAGGATTGAGCCTAAACCGTTGAGCAGCCCCGCCACTGCGCAGCCCAATAATCCGATGGGATAGATGGCAAGATATTTTCGTTTGAAAACCAGAAAAATCATTAGCAGGAGGAAACCGGCTACACCTGAACGGAAGGCAACCAGGATGAGAGGTGAGAATCCACCATTCATCGCCAGTTTTCCAAAAATGGGGGCAAGCCCCAGCATCACGGCTGAGAAAAGACCGGCGAAGATTCCCTTGGTTTGATGGTTTTCTTTCATCTCTTCATCGCAGCAATGCCCGGACTTCGTCGATCAGATCGTCGCCCTGGAATTCTCCTTTTTGCATCATGGCTCGGATATGACCCTGTAACCGTTGTTTTTCATCAGCGGTTAATTCCTTCGCGGTTAAGACGATCACAGGGATTTCGGCTGTATCTGGATCCTGTTGTAATGCCTCAAGAACAGAAAAACCGTCCATCTCGGGCATCATCAAGTCCAAAATCATCAGATTGGGATGTTCACGCTTGGCAACTTCAACGGCTTCCTTTCCGGAGGAGGCTTCAAATAAGGTGTAGTTGCCCTGGCTGATCAGGATCCTGCGTACCAACCGGCGCACATCGGGATGGTCGTCAACGATAGCTATCCTTGGGAAACGTTCGATACCGATGTTGCTCAAGGCAGCCAACAGGCCATCCTCGGGACTTTCATTTATTGCTTCTGTAGGCAAGGTGATATTGGTGGACCAACCATCACCGAGGATATTCCGTTCGATGGGCATGGCATGACCCGAGCAATTGACAATAATGATCTCGTCGGTTTTCATGGTACCATCGCGGATCAGCTTCACCATGCCGGCGAATGCCACCGCTGCAGCAGGTTCGATGGATAAACCTTCCATCTTTGCGAGATAATGCATGGCTCGAAAGGCTTCTTCATCGGTGACTGATTGAAAAGACCCACCGGAACCTTCATCCATTTTTTGTTTTAGCAGCGTGTAGGCTCGCCCTGGATCACCGGTTGAAAGAGTGGAGATTAAGGTCCGCGGAGACTGTATGGGAATGGCGGTATCTTTGCCCAAGTTCCAGGCATACACCATGGGTGCACAGCCTTCCGCCTGGATGCAAGCGAACTTGGGGATCTTGTTGATGAATCCCATCTTGAATAATTCAAAAAACCCTTTCATCACCCCCAGGGGACCCAACCCGCCGCTTACTGCCTGTACATACCAATCGGGAGCTTGCCAGATGGCTTTTTTACCCGTTTCATCCGGTTCAGGGGGGCCAAAAAGGGCTGTAAGTTGTTCTGCGGTTTCGAAGGCAATGGTTTTCATTGCTTCCAGTCCCGGAATGCTCCGTGGCCCTGAGTCGCAATAGATATTTCTTTGTTTGGCAAATTCTGCAGCAAGCTGTTTGGCTTTATCGTAAGTGCCGGTCACTTTTATGACCTGGGTTCCATATATGGCAACTTCCCGCATTTTCGTGGCCGGAACCAGACTAGTGAGAAATGCCCATAGGCGGATACCCGCTCGAGCGCAGAAGGCGGAATAAGCCATTGCAACGTTCCCCGTGGATGCGACCACGGCTTCGGTTATTCCAGCTTCCTTCAAAGCGGAAACAGTGATTGCGGCTTGTCGGTCTTTAAACGAAGCTGTGGGACCCTGACGTTCATCTTTAATGAATATGTTCGAGCAGCCTAACATCATCCCCAAATTTACCGCACGGATCAGGGGGCTTCCACCTTCACCCATAGAAAGATCGGGAATGGGTGCGCGGATGGGAAGTAATTCGCGGTAACGCCAGATATCAAACGGTCTGCCTGGGAGTTCAAGAGGCAAGCTGTGGGAGATGCTTTCGTAATCGTAAATGGCTTGCCGCCATTCGCTTTTACAATTAATGCAAGCGGTCACCCCAGCAATGAAGGGGGTCTGGTGACCGCAGTCCAGGCATTCAACGATAAAATGGGAAGCCATGACGATTCAGTTTTGAAGCCTAATTCGATTTTTGCCGGTTGAGAGCACTCTTGAGTGCTTCCTGGAGATCATGCTCCTTGAGCATCCCCTTGGTGAGCATTTTTTGTCCGAATTCACCCAGGAGTTGGGATTGAATGGGGGTAAGGTCAGCACCGGTGAGGAAGATGACCGGAATGTCTTTCAATTTGGCATCCGATTGAAGCATCTCGAACAAAGTGAAACCATCAATTCCGGGCATGAAAAGATCGAGAACGATTACGTCCGGCGTTTGCGCAAGGATTTCATCCAATCCTTCCTGGCCGTTGGTAGCTGTCAGCAGGGTGAGATTCTCATTGCCGGAGAGCATTTTTTCCACCAGGCGAAGTTCTTCGACATCATCGTCAATCACCAACACTTTTTGCAATCCGGTATTCTTCCCCAAGCGGTTGATCGATTGAATGAGGTCTTCGGGGATGAAGGGTTTCACCAGGTAGTCTGCAGCTCCCAGTTTCAATCCTTTTTCCTTTTCCTCGACGATACTGCAGATGATAATTGGGATGTTCTGCGTGTTGGGATCTTCCTTCAAATCTTTCATGACCATCCAACCGTCGCGTTGGGGCATCATGATATCCACTGTAATCGCAAACGGCTTGATTTTGGTAGCAACTTCAACGGCTTCATCAGGATTCGTGAGACAGTAGACGTTATACCCCAGGGGTTTCAAATATCGTTCATATAGGTTCAAAATATCCGGGTTGTCATCGATCGCCAGTATGGTGCCTCCGCCACCGGACGCAGGTTTAAATTCCGAAATCGAGGTAGTTTCTTCTTCCACCGGGAGGGTGAAGAAGAACTTGGAACCTTTTCCTGGTTCGCTTTCAAGCAATCCGATGCGGCCATGATGCATTTCGATGATTGAACGGCTAATGGAAAGACCCAACCCAGTCCCACCCGCTTTGCGTGTGGGTGAAGCATCCACCTGGCTGAAAGGTTGGAACAACTTTACCCTGTCTTTTTCAGCGATGCCAGTACCCGTGTCTGAAACGGTCACCTGTATTTCGGTTCTTCCTTCGGGAGATTTCACCAATCCGGCTTCGACCAGGATCTCTCCAGAATCCGTGAATTTGATGGCATTGGAAATGAAGTTAATCAATACCTGGCGGATACGAGTTTGGTCTGCTATCACCGGAGGTAAGTCGGTGGGGACTTTTTGCTCGAGCTTAATGGGTTTGTCCTTGATCAATCCCGTGCTGGTGGAGAGAGCGCTGTTGATCAAATCCACCATGTTGACTTTATTGAACTGTAGTTCCATCTTGCCGGCTTCGATCTTGGAGAGATCAAGGATGTTATTGATCAGACTTAATAAATGCTGCCCGGAATTGTAAATAGCAGTAAGATCCTGGCTTTGGGTTTCATTGATCGGGCCATCGATACCCTTCAGAATAACCCGGGAAAAACCAATCACTGAATTCAGAGGGGTTCGGAGTTCATGGCTCATATTTGCCAGGAACTGGGTCTTGATGCGGTCAACCTCCTTCAATTCCTCAACAGCTTTCTGAGAAACCTCATATGCTTTGGCGTTTTCAATCGAGGTGGTAATCTGGTCGGAAAGGATCTGCAACACGGCAATTTCGCTTTGAGTGAATGCATTCGAGGAATCCGAATGGATGTCGAGTGCACCTGTAACCCGATCACCAATTTTCAAGGGTAAACAGATTTCGGAAAGCGTGTCAGGTAGCAAATGGTCACGAGAAAACAACTTATTCCCCGAAACGTCGTTTATGATCGTGGTTTCTCCGGATTTGGTTGTCATACCAACAACCGTTTCTGATCCCACTTCGATCTTCAATCCCTTCCGTTTCCATTCAACGCCTGCGTTGCCAGTTGCTTCCTGGATGTGAGCATAAGTCCGGGTCGGATCCAATAAGAAAATGGCGACATGGTAGAAATTGAACCGGTCCTTAATTTGGTTCACGATCCGGTTTAATAAATGCTCCAGCGACAAGGTACTGGTTGTATCCCTGGCGATTTCAGCAGCGATTTGAAGCTCAAACGCACGGTGCTGGGCTTCCCGAAGCAGACGCTGCCTTTCCATAGCGATGGAAATACCACTTGCTGCTGCTTTCAATAATCTAATTTCATCGGGTTGAAATTCGGTTGGTTGATCGGATGCAACGAGGACCAATCCGATAAACCTCCCGGCGCTCCACAAGGGGACAAAACAGGTTCCAGCTAAACCCATCTTTTTAAGAGTTAGTTGGGATTGTGCATCCAATTTATCCGTATTGTTAATATCCCGGATCATCACCAATTCATCGGTGATATTGTAGAGCATCGGCAGATCGTAGATGGAGATCAAAGTACCGGTTTTTTTGGATCCACCATGAATGTTCTCGTCAGCGATAAATTCCAAACGGGTCACATTCCCACTGGAAAGGGAAGTTGCAGAAGCGAGGATTACATGTGTGGCATTTTTCGGGAGAATGTTTTTCGTGACAAGATCCACTAGGTCGGTGGCATTATTTGCCTGGGAAATACCGGTTGAAATCTTGTAGAGCAATTCAGTTTCAGAGAGGGAAATTTGGGTTTGACGGAACAAGCGCAAGTTTTCAACACCGGTTGCCATCTGATCAACCAGGGGAGGAAAGGTTCGGACTTCACGGTTGCCGAAGTGATGCCTGTCTTCGCATTCCAAAAGGAGAACGCCAATCTGGTTTTTGCCAGCCCACATGGGCATGACGGCAATCGCGCCGATTTGGTCTTTTTCAAATTCCGCTCGTAACGTCTCGCTGATTTGCAAGTCATAAATATCATCGAAAAATTCCGGGTTCTGCTTAACAAAGAGAGATTTATATAAATCCAGGGAGTAATTAACGCCTGTTTCAGGAGGTTTCGTCCCACGCCCACCATACCAGGCGGATGCTACATACATTCGGGTGATCTCATTTTCAGCATCCCGATCAAAGAGAACCAATACCTCGCGGTTGATTGACGGAACATTCAAGGCAAACGCAATTGACTGGAGCATTTCTTCCAGGTCGGTCGCAATTGCCAGCTTATGGCTTGCGTTATACAGATTTTCAGATTCGTCCAGGGAAAGTTGAAGTTGTTCCAGCAATCCTTCTCGGGTGAAAGTATTGGTCAGAGCATCCGCAGCTACTTGCAGCGCACTAACCTCTTCAGCCTCCCATTTCTTTTTGTCATCCAAGACCTCAAATGCCAGGAAACTTGGGATAGTACCACTCTTGGTGGTCACCGCAATCAACAATGCAGAAGAGATTCCCTGGCTTTCCAGATAGGATTTTTCAGCGTCTTTTGCACCTTTTGGAACCGCAATTACCCAACCCTTGGTATGAAGATCTTCCACCCAGCGGGGATACTGTGATGCTACGAGTTTTGAAATTTTGGATTTATCAAATTTGTTTATGCTGGATGGAGAGACCCATTCATTTATCGCACGCCAATATCCGCCTGTTTCATCCTCGCGGAGTTGGGCAAAGTACGTCCGTTGGCTTTCAGTGGATTCACCCAGGCTTCTCAATACAGCGGATAAGGCACGCGTTCCCTGATCAGAAAGCAGAGCAGCAGCATTGGCAATGGCAGCCAGGTTTCGGTTGGAACGCAGGATTGCCTGTTCAGCCTTAATGCGGTCGGCCAGTTCCTGTTCAACTTTTTCATACAATTGAGCGTTCTCAAGAGCCAAACCCAATTGGGAAGCCACGTCATTTACCAGTTGTCGATCTTCTTCTCGCCAATGACCGTTCCCTTGATCATCAGAAAGTTTGATCACCCCCATTTCTGCTTGCCGCACCGAAAATGGAGCGACAATGGAAGGTTTAATTTCTTGATCCTCTTCCTGAACAGCGCTTAGCGTTCTTTCATCTGAGGGTTCGGGCTGTGCAGAACTTTGAGGAATAGGAATTTCTTCGGCTAGGATGAGTTCCGGTTCACTAACCGGGATTGATATAGGATTAATATTTACAGGTTCCTCTGGCGTGATTGGTTCAGGCGATACTACCTCTTCCTTCAAAGGAATGACCTTGTCCTCGCCAATCTGAGCCGGTTTACCGTTTTGAAGATCTTCAAAGAGATCTTCAACCCGTCGTTCAAGCTTTTTCTTGGGCATAGTCTAGTATCTCCTGAGAAAGGGCACGGTATTGCATTGCTGAACGGCATTTGGGGGAGTGAAAGATGATTGGCATGCCGGCGATCTGACTTTCGCGCAATTTTGTGTCCATCTCTATATAGCTGGATAACACGCCTGTACCAAAAACTCTTTTTAAATGCTCACTCATCATATGATGAATTTTGTTCCGTCCATCGAATTGAGTGATTAATAACCTGTAAGTCAGGTTTGGATTCACTTTTTCCCGAAGTTCTTTGACAATCTTCATCATGCCGCGCAAAGCGTAAATCGAAAAATATTCTGCCTGTGTGGGCATGATGATTAAATCAGCTGCGGTTAGGGCATTCATTGTCAATGAACCGAGGTGGGGTGGGCAATCAATTAAAACAAAATCATATTCCATGGTACTTTTTATCAAATGGTCCCTCAGGCGATTATCACCATCTGGGAGAGCGTTGAGGGATTTCTCCAATTGCAACAAATCAGTATTCGCTGGGAGCAGAAGAAGATTTGGAATTCCCGTTTCGATGATAAGTGAATGGATATCTTTTCCATTAAGGAACAAATCATGTACACTGTTCGTTTCCGCAGATGGAATTACACCCAAAGCAACCGTTAAATCACTCTGAGCGTCCAGATCAATCAAAAGGACTGTCTTTCCAGCTTCGACAAGACCTCCACCCAATGAAAGAGCTGTGGTTGTTTTGGCAACCCCGCCTTTTTCGTTGGCAATTGCGATTATGAAAGGACTGTGCGTCACTTATGAACTCCGCTCATTTTTTAGAACCTTTATGAGTTTCTTTAGAAGAACCATCCTCAGACGGGTTCACCACCACTTGTGCGTGGGAAGCATTCAATACCCGTTGAAGTTCATCTATGGCAATTTTCATCATCTGCTGGGTATTGGTAGTTGAACGGATCTTGCTTGTGATCTCCAACACTTTCCGCTCGCGGTCGGCACGGCGGACGGTTTGTTCGAACAAGCGGGCAGTTTCGAGTGCCAAGCCAATCTGATCCGCGACTGCTTTGATTGTGTTAATTTCTTCCGTGGACCAACCTGTCCGGGTAGATGTATTTTCTCTCAATCGGATTACTCCGATCACCTCACCACGGATACGGATAGGCACAACCATTTCGATCCTTGGTTCACCCGGCGCTTTCGGATCTGGATAAATGATTACAGGTTCACCAGTCTTTACTGCCTTCTTGACTTCCGGAGAATCCTCACTTCCTGCTGAGATGATCCCTTGAGGAGTGTACATAAAACTGCTTGTTTTACGTTCCTTGGAATCACGCACCCATTCCTGCTGCAAATACTGGCGGTGCAGAGTTTGCGATTCTTCCAGGGATTGACGGGTTGTTTGATACAGCTGGTTGTTGTAAAGAGCGATAGCGACCTGGTCTGCCAGAGTGGCAAACAATTCCGTATCTTCCTGGGTGAAAGCGTTAGGTTCCGTAGATTGCACATCCAGGGCACCGATAATCTTTTCACCTACCATCAAGGGCAGGGACATTTCAGAACGGGTTTGGGGAAGATCCGGGTTCTTGAAATATACTGCATCCGCGCCTACATCAGTGGCGATCCTAGGCTTTCCAGCTCCGGTTACATAACCCACAATACCAACCTGTCCAACTTCCAGGCGGTGTTGACGGGCAAGCATCCTTTTTCCTCCTTCAGAATTGGCAGCTCTCAGGACAGCGTACTTATTCTGGTCATCCAGAAGGAAGATACCTACATGATAGAACCCAAACCGGTTGCTGATAAGTGAAACGATGGTGTTAAGCAAAGGTTCCAGTTCCTGGGTTTGAGCGATTCCACGAGCCACATCAGCCACAGTTTGGAGCTGTCGGCTTCGGAACACCAGCCTCTCGTTCTGTTCAGCTAATTGCTGCGTGCGTTCCCGGACACGATCCTCCAGACTGGTAATAAAGCCTTTCAATTGATTCGTCATCAGGTTGAATGTATCCGCCAGGGTGCTGATCTCATCACGGGTGCGGATGACAGCTTTTGCATCCAAATCGCCATTACTAACTTTCTCAGCAGTCTTTGTCAATGAAATAATAGGATTGCTGATGGTAGTTGCTACCACAGCACCAATAGCTCCCACCAAACCTGCAATTAAAGTGGCGATCAAGCTGGATAGGCGGGTCTGTTGTGTTCGAACCTGGTCGATGATAGCCTGTTCCTCAACAAACGCTACGTACCAGGTTTGAGTGGTGAGCTTAACAATTGCTCCCGCTTCCTGTTGACCACCCGCTTCAGGGGTTAATACGGAGCGGAAGAAGGGGGATTGCTGGTAGTTTTTAAGAGCCGTAGCGAAAGCCGGGAGATTCGTCGAAGATGCGTTTGCAGCAAGTGGGGGCAAGCGGTTCCCGACCGCAAGAATGGATCTCTGGGCATCAGTCAAGGGAACTACAGATTTATAAAGCAAATCAGGTCGAAATGCATCAGCGATTCGAATATAGTTCTCATCCACAAGGATGGGATAGCTGCGTTGACCGACCAGGCCAATATACTTTTCCAGGATGCTTTGCAAAACCAGGGCGTCATACCGCAACCTTAGGATACCGATGATTTGCTGATTAACATCCCGAATGGGAGCACTGAAGTATAAGTAGCCATTTCCATTCAAGGGAGAGAATTCCACTGTGGAGGCAAAGGCTGTCCCCGTGGAGTTGGGCTTCAGGAAGTAGTCGTTATTCACTTCACGTTGACCGATCTGAACGGGGTTTGTATCGAAAATGTCATCACCAAGTAAATTCAAAATCCCATAAGAAGGTACAGAACCGAAACCCTTTAAGCGCAAGACACTTATTGTTGATGCAAGTTCTTTCTCAGCCGGGCTGTTGGGGCGCTCATTTGCAGGAAGTGCAAAATATGATGTAAAAACACTCAATTGGGCTTCACGAGTCACTGAATCCAGGTTGGTCGTAATAAACGAATCAATTTCGGTGGAGACCTGGTTTGCTGCCAGGTTCAAGGCGGTGTTTGTTTGTGCCTGTACAGCGGTCTGCAGGAACTGTGCCTGGATCAAAGCAGCAATGATCAAGGGAACCAAAGCGATGGCAAGGAAAGTAATGATGAGTTTGAGACGTAGATTTGCTTGGATGCGATTGGTTATTACCAGGAAAAGATAACCACCCAGCGATATGACAACCAGGAATAGGAAAACGAAGAAAACAAGATTCGATTGTACCTGTGTAAAGGGGGAGTAATTCCCGAGAACAGACGCCAGAATGGCAGTACCAAAACCCATGAACAGACTTACATCACTTAAACGACCTTTGAAAAGTGTGGATGCAAAGTAAATCGAAAGAACGAGGTTAATGATTGCAGCTTCGATCCATACAGCGGTGAAAAAGGCTGCGACGAGAATAAACGCGAGTTGGAGTAAAAGACTAAAGGAAAGGACCTTCACCTCGAGAGAGATCGTGGGAAGTTGATAATGGCTAAACAGAGAGATCAAACCAATGATCAGGAAAACACCTGCGAGGATGAAGATCTGGGATGCTGATAAAAGAATGCCAATA
>JBGQAS010000466.1:0-2044 GCA_041494435.1 Anaerolineaceae bacterium
ATGAACACGGTGTAGGCGATTTGATGAATCAGAACCATGAACTGCTGAAGAAAATTGGAGTGTCCAATGCGATACTCGATGTTTTGGTCAATGAAGCCATCAAGGAAAAAGCATACGGTGCAAAATTAATTGGTGCCGGGCTTGGCGGGAGCATTGCTGCCCTCGTAGCGAGTGAAAATGCCGAATCCGTAGCCTACAAACTGAAAAAGGCAGGTGCTGTTTGGACGCTCATTTCGACTTTTCAACCAGGTGAAAAATGAACAAGCATTTGTTATTCCTCAAGTTGGGTGGATCCCTCCTCACAGATAAAACGAAACCGCAAACCGCGCACCGGGAATTATTAGCTCAGCTCGGGCAGGAAATATTAGCTGCCTTGAAAGAAGATCCCAGCATCCAATTAATCCTGGGTCATGGTTCAGGATCGTTCGGGCACATCCCCGCAAAAATATTTGGCACTCGTAAGGGAGTATCCAGTTCAGAAGATTGGCTTGGCTTTTGGGAAGTGTGGAAGGCAGCCCAAACATTGGACCAGATAGTTTTGGATGAGTTCCAAAAGGTAGGATTGAGAGTCATGTCTTTCCCGCCGTCGGCGATGGTGATCACACTTGATCGCAAAGTAATCCAATGGGATACACGTCCCATCCAAACAGCGTTTGAAAATGGGATCATCCCCTTGATCTATGGTGACGTGGTATTTGATCCGGCGCTAGGTGGCACTATCCTTTCCACTGAAGAGTTGTTCTCCCACCTGGCGAGTGAATTTAAACCTTCCCGAATAATCCTTGTTGGCAGGGAAACGGGCATCTACAAAGACTTTCCAAGAACTGAAAAATTGATCCCGATGATCAATCACGCAAATGTTCGGGAAGTCGAATCATCCGTTCATGGGGCAGCCACGGTCGACGTTACCGGGGGAATGCTTTCCAAAATGAAACTGATGTGGACACTTTGCGAAAACGATCCAGATCTAACCATCGATTTTTGTTCTGCAGATCAAAATAGCCCATTGCATGAGGTGATTCTCGGATTGCAAACGGGGACTAGGATGCAATACTGAAAGCTTTCGACTTTGTAGACGGAACCCATTGCTTCTTTTATAATTCGAGAGCAACTATATTTTTAAAGACAAGGTTGAACTGTTCACATTATGGAAGAATCCAGTTATTTAACTCGCGAAGGCGCAGAAAAACTCCGCAAAGAATTGGTTGAACTGAAAGGTCCCGCTCGCGAGGCGTTATCAAAACGGTTAAGGTCTGCCATCCAGCAAGGGGATCTCTCCGAGAACGCGGATTATCACGCCGCCAAGGAAGAACAAGGTTTTCTCGAGGGAAGGATCCAGGAACTGGAACGGATCTTGAAAAACGTAACTATTATCGATGATACTAAACGGGATAATTCCGTTGTGGTTGTGGGTAACCATGTCACGGTGGAAGAAGAGGGTATCGGCGAGGATACTTTTTTCATTGTAGGTCCCAAGGAAGCTGATCCGATGAACGGTAGGATCTCCTTTGAATCACCCATTGGGAAGGCACTGATGGAAAAAAAGGTTGGGGAGACGGTTTCGATTACCACACCTAATGGGACGATAAAAATGAAGATTGTGAGCATTAAATAAAAAACCGGGACTCATAAGAGTCCCGGTTTTGTGTTTCTAGACTTTCGGCCAAACGTCCAGTTCCAAGGTCAAACGGTCAAAGTAACTTCCGGAGGGTAACCCTCCCTGTCCATAGTTTGCATCGATCACTTTTACTTCCAGTTGAAGGCTGGCTGTTTCCAACAAAACTTTTTGACCAGGTTCAATCAGGATCAATTCGCCTTTGGACATCAGTTTTTGGCGATAACCTGGATCGTTGTAAGCATGTTGGCTCATCAAGATCTTCGTCACCGTTTGGATATCGTTCTTATCAAACAACCAGACTTCGAAGGCGGTGACTTTTTTGGGGTCGCCCACGCCAATGGTTTCGGAAATACCAATACCGCATTCACCGAGGAATTCACCGCTGGGGGAATCAATGCTGAAGGAATCGTCGTAGAGATCATCCCC
>JBGQAS010000036.1:0-10301 GCA_041494435.1 Anaerolineaceae bacterium
CACCACATGGGTATGCCGGGGACTGTGATCGTGCGCGAACACGTGGTTCGCGAAATGATGATCGATGTCATGCTTGGGTTGTGGAATGATGGTTTCCGCAAGCAGTTGATCGTGAACAACCACGGTCATTTGTGGATGCTGGAATCCGCCGTGCAGGAATTCATGAAGCGTTACCAGTTACCCGGAATATTTCGGGTGATCGATTGGCACCGCGGAGTGCGCGAATTCTTCCGCCCCGTGGAGCGTGGCGGTCAGATGACCACAAATTTCGTGCATGCCGATGAATCCGAGACTTCGCTAAGCCTTCTACTCCATCCTGAGATGGTGGACATGAACTATGCCGTGGATACGGAAGGCAAAAATTATTTGCCCGATGGTCACTTTGATAAATCTGTTGACCCATTTGGTCGACCAAGCCGCTGGTCAGAGGGAGAAGGGCACTTCGCCATTGAAATCGCAGCCACCCCCGAAGGCGTGGTTGGCAAAGCAAAATCTGGTTCGGCTCAAAAGGCCAAGCGGCCCATGGCTGCCATTTTGAAATATCTGACCCTGTGGAATGACGATATCCTGGCAGCTTTCCCCCCTGGCAAAGTTCCGCCCGTTGAAGAAGTTACTTTACGGACTGCCGAGGAGATGGAGCCCTATTTGCGCGAACCGCTTAGCAAGGGATGGAAATCGGTGTATTCACTGCCCCGAATTGGGCAGGGCACGGAAGTTTAACGAGAGAGGAGACGAAGGATGAAAGGAAAAATGCAAGGAGTTACCCTGGTTGCGGATTGGGATCCCAAGCCGGGGTTCAAACTGGGGGCAAAGGATATTAAAGGTCGCCAGACTTATTTGGGCAGCCAGGTATGGCGGAATCCTCGGATCGAGATCCGCGAATATGATATTCCCACTCCCGGACCGAATGAAATCCTTTTGGAAGTGAAAGCCTGTGGCATTTGCGGATCGGATGTGCACATGGCTCAGGCAGACAAGGATGGGTATATTTTCTATCCGGGTCTGACCGGGTTTCCGAGCATCCTGGGTCATGAATTCTCCGGTGTCGTCGTTGAAGCGGGCAAGAACGCGTTCGATAAGCGTACCAGCAAGCCTTACAAGGGTGGGGAACGAGTGACATCGGAAGAAATGATTTGGTGTGGTCACTGCCGACCCTGTGCCGACGGTCAGCCGAATCATTGTGAAAAATTGGATGAAGTTGGATTCAATGTGAATGGCGCATATGCCAAATACATGGTCCTGCCTTCCCGCACCGTTTGGAGCCTGGAACCTTTGGCAAACTCCTATAAAGGCGATGACATTTTCGTCGCCGGCAGCCTGGTGGAGCCCACGTGCGTGGCTTACAACGCAGTCATCGAACGAGGTGGAGGGATTCGCCCTGGAGACCGTGTAGTCATCCTGGGCGGTGGTCCCATCGGTGTGGCAGCCTGTGCCATTCTCAAGAGGGCAGGGGCTTCAAAGGTCATCATTTCAGAAACCCAGGAAGAACGTCGGAATTTGGCGCTTTCTATGGGCGCAGATTATGCCATTAATCCTTCCAAGGAGGATTTTGCCGATCGGGTTCTTGAGATCACGGATGGCATGGGTGCTGACCTGTTCATGGAAGCCACCGGCTTGCCTGCAGTTGTATACCCTGGGATTGAGCGGGTGATCTGGGAAGGTCGAACCATCAACAGCACCGTTGTCGTCACTGCCCGTGCAGAAGCAAAAATGCCGGTCGCTGGTGAGGTGCTGCAGGTGAGACGTGCTCGAATTATTGGTGCCCAGGGTCATTCCGGTCATGGCAATTTCCCCCGTGTGATCGATTGTATGTCCGATGGGATGGATATGACCCGTATGAGCACCAAGAAGATTGGTCTTGCGGAGTTGCCGGCGAACATCGTCAAACTTCAAACGGATCGGAAAGAATGCAAGATTACCTGCGTTTCGATGGAATGACAAATGGCACATAATTCTTTGGAGTACTTGTATTTGGCCTGATAAAGTTGTATGATAAAAATGAAAGTTAAGTTTCATTTCAACAATATTTTGAAAGTAAAATAGTCAAAGTGGAAACTTCCATTTCTCACTCGTTGGAAACACCATCAGCGGATATAAGTCAGCTGATCGGTGATCATTATGCCAGCTTGACCAAAAGCGAAAAGCAAATTGCCGATTTCATCCAGAAAAATCAGGAGGAATCGGCATTTTTGTCCGCCGGGGAGATTGCTTCACAATTGGGACTGAGCGAAGCTACGATGGTTCGTTTTGCCCGAAACTTGGGGTTTAACAGCTACCCATCCATGCGGAATGTGCTACAGGAAGCTTTCCGCCATAGGGTGACCCATTCATCCCGGCTAAGCAGCCGTTTGGACGATATGAAGGTGGACGGGGATATCCTCGAGCGCCTGACTGCCACCGAGATTGATTATTTAAGCGAGGCTTTGGAAACCGTCAATCGTGACCAGCTACGGCGGGGTGTGGAACTTTTGCGTTCGCACAACCGCATATTCGTTTTTGGTGTTGGACCTTCCATTTCCCTGGTGGACCTGTTGAGCATTCGTTTGGGGCGGTTTGGACACCAGGTAATCCCGCTCACTACCACGGGCAGGGAGATTCTTGAACCCCTCATTTCCATGTCCGATCAGGATCTGCTCTTTGCGATCGGATTTTTTGATATGTCAGTCGCTCTTCAGACCGTTTTGGATCGCGCCAGGGAGACACACTGCCCGGTCGTTTTCTTGACGGACACCCTCGGCTCAATTGTCGGAGATAGGGCAGATGTCATCCTCTCTGCCAGGCGCGGTCCGACCGCAGAATTTCACTCCATGGTTGTGCCGATGACCATCATCAATAGCATGCTCCTGGCTGTTGCCCAGGAAGAGCGTGGTGTTGTCATGCAGAACCTCGATCAATTGGATCATCTTAGAGAGAGATTTAAAAAAGCTAACGGAACTATGTCATAAAGCGGGTGGATTTTTCATTTAGGTGAAAATGGAAACCTTCCGATTATCGGTTGCAGACCTTCATCAAGACAAGTGAGAAACAAACCTTACCGGTAGCCTATTTCGGCAGGATTCTAAGTTTGTCCCTTACATAGGAGAAGATTGATGACTGAAATCACCATTGCACCACAACCCTTTTCCGAACGATTGACTTCAAATTCACGAAGGTTTTTACGCTGGTTGACACGGCCCCAGGTCGTCCTGTCGCTGGTCATGCTGGTTTTGATGTTTGTCATGGTCATCGTTCCTTTGTATCAATTGGTCGCTACATCGCTGACCTGGCAACAGATAGACCTCACGAGAAATCCGCAAGCTGAATTAGGCAAATTAACGCTTTTTCACTACGTCAGAATGTTGACAGGTATATTGGGGAAAATATACACATACATCCCCTTGACACACTCAATGACCATTGCTGTCGGGTCAACGTTGCTTGCGCTTGTGATTGGTGGTTCGTTAGCCTGGCTGGTGGTTCGAACCGATATGCCGGGTAGGAAACTCATCAATCAACTGGCAGTGGTACCCTACATCATGCCTTCCTGGACGCTGGCTCAAGCCTGGCTCGTGTTTTTCAAAAACAGGCTTTCCGGGGGTACTCCGGGTGTGTTTGAATTCCTGGTGGGTCAACCCCCTCCGAGTTGGCTGTCATATGGACCAGTCCCTATCATCATTTGCAGTGCGCTGCATTACTACACCTTCTTTTTTCTGTTTGTTTCTGCAGCGCTGATGTCAATCGATTCCAATTTGGAAGAAGCCGGGGATTTGATGGGTGCCAGCCGCTCACGCATCCTGCGCAAGATCACCTTCCCACTTGTCCTGCCGGCGATCCTT
The DNA here is from genome assembly GCA_041494435.1 of Anaerolineaceae bacterium. Classification (GTDB taxonomy): domain Bacteria; phylum Chloroflexota; class Anaerolineae; order Anaerolineales; family Anaerolineaceae; genus JBGQAS01. Next base: position 3,816 of record JBGQAS010000036.1, read on the forward strand.
TCAGGTGTCATCATGACCTTTTCCAAGGTGATGGGCACCTTTGGCGGTCCGAATCTCTTGGGAACACCGGTCAAGTATTATGTGCTAGCCACCATGCTCCGTGGAAGTTTAGGGATTGGGGATAAAGCAGATGCATTTGTGCTGGCAATCGTCTTGATCTTGTTCGCGATTACCACGATCGGAATCAACCAAAGAATAGTTGGCACACGCAGGAGTTACGAAACCATCGGTGGGCGAGGTTTCGTTACACACGAGACCAAACTTGGGAAAATAAAACGCGTCATGACTATCATTGTCGTTATTTTCCAGGTCCTGGTGATTGCCATTCCGATTGGCCTTTTGATCTATTCCTCGCTTATGCTGGTAGATGGGAATTACAGCTTCAGTAATCTCACTTTGCAACACTGGATCGGTGCGCGGGGTACAGCTTATAACCATGGGGAACCTGGTGTATTGCTCAACCCCAAGATTTATTCAACCGCCTGGAACTCCATCAAGTTAGCGCTGCTAACGGCTCTTTTTACAGCTCTGTTCGGTGTTCTTCTTGGTTATGCCATCGTCAAAGGGAGGGGCACCCGGCTTTCAAAATTGATCGAGCAGTTGGCTTACATTCCGTATGTCATCCCCGGCATTGCTTTTGGAGCCGTTTACATTGCGATGTTTGCAAGAAAGCTGGGGCCAATTCCGCCATTATATGGCACATTCGCGTTGCTTGTAATTGTCTCGGTTGCTAAACATATTCCCTATTCTTCCCGATCGGGGGTTTCAGCCATGATGCAAGTGGGAAGAGAATTGGAAGAGGCTGGTCAGGTTGCTGGGGCGAATGTTTGGCAACGGTTCAGACGTATCATCTTCCCGCTTACCACCAGTGGGTTTATGTCAGGGTTCTTAATGACCTTCATCACCACTATGCGTGAACTGTCTTTGATCATCCTGCTGGTAACGCCTGCCACGCAGCTCCTTGCCAGCCAAACGATGTTTTACACCGAAAATGGCGACGGTCAAATGGCAAATATTGTGATTTTGATCCTGATCGCTATCGTAGCGCTCGGCAACTTTTTTATCGGAAAGTTCAGCAAGGGGGGCAGTCTTAAAAAAGGTTTAGGAATGTAAGGAGAGGAAACATTGGCAACGACAATCACAATCAAAAACCTGAGCAAGAAATTTGGCAAAGTCACAGCGGTGGATAATGTCAGCCTGGAAATCGAAGCTGGAGCATTCCTGACCCTGCTTGGCCCGTCGGGCTGCGGGAAGACGACGCTGCTGCGCTGCATCGCCGGTCTGGAAGACCCGGATGAAGGTGAAATCTATATTGGAGACAACCTGATATTTTCCCGACCCAAAGGGGTATCGCTCCAACCAGGAAAACGTGAGCTGGGGCTCGTCTTTCAGAACTATGCCTTGTGGCCGCACATGAAGGTATCCAAGAACATGTCCTTCGCGCTCGAGATCCAAAAACTGCCCAAGGCAGAAATCAATAAAAGAGTAAAAGAATCACTGGCAGAAGTGAAAATGGAAGGGTATGAAGACCGCTACCCGCGCGAAATGAGCGGCGGGCAGCAACAGCGGATTGCCCTGGCACGCATGCTGGCCTATCGCCCCAAGGTATTCCTGCTGGACGAACCGCTCTCCAACCTGGATGCCCGCCTGCGCATCGACATGCGTTCAGAGCTCAAACGGTTGCACCACATCTCCGGAGCCACCACCATCTACGTGACCCATGACCAGGTGGAAGCGCTGACCATGTCGACCAAGATCGCGGTGATGAAGGAAGGGGTCATCCAGCAAATGGAATCCCCGGACCGGGTCTACCACTTCCCGTCGAACCTGTTTGTAGCGGACTTCATTGGAAATCCTAAAGTCAACCTATTGGATGGGGTCATTGAGAAGAAGAACGTGGTTGATCTTGGCAAATTCAAGATTTCAATAGACGCCCAGCAAGCTACTGGAAAAGTGGTCCTCGCCATTCGCCCGGAGGACATTGCCATATCCACCACCGCCATACCGGGGACAGTGGAATTCAGTGCGTATTCCGTCCTGCCTTCTGGTGCAGATTCAACCATCATTGCCCACTTGGGGGAAACAGAGTTGACCGTACGGGAATCGGGCATCAGCAAGATCAAGATGGATCAAAAGATCTGGTTGAAATTCAATCCAGAGATGATCAACCTATATGACAAGGAAAGTGGAAACCTCATCGTCTCGAAGAAATAGTGAGAAGGAAGATATTTGATCGACAGACGGTCAGCATTTCCGAGGTGAAAGGAGGCCAAGGAAAAGAGAAAAGAGAAAATCGGATTTGAAACGTAACCAATTTCTAACAATCACTAGGAGGAAGAAAATGAAAGCGTTTGCAAAGATTTTGGCAATTTGTATAGTCTTCACCTTCATTGCCAGCTGCACAGCTACACCTACGGCAACCACAGCACCGGTGACTGAACCCCCTGTGACTGGAACAACAGCTCCAGTAACCACAGAAGCAACACTGACTCCTGCCGAGCAATGGGCGAAAGACAATGGACTTGGCCCCTATCAAGCCGCGACAGAAGATTGGGTTGCGGTTGAAGCAGCAGCGAAACAGGAAGGGTCAGTAATGGTTTATGCCAACTCTTCCAAATTCGAGAAGGTACTCGATGCTTGGAATGCCTTATACCCGGATATCAAGCTTGAGGGTGGTGATACGGATGGCATTAGCACCAAGATGCAGGCAGAGCAGGAAGCCGGGAATGTTGTTGGGGATGTCTGGTTCAACAGTGATGGACACATCCTGTACGGTCAATTCGTGCCCAACGAGTGGATCTGGTGGTTCGTCCCCGAAGGATATGCAAATCCTGCAGTAACAGCAGAGCGACCCATCGCTATTGAGCGTCACTCTGTCGATGTGTGGGGATACAACCAAGAGATTCACCCGGATGGTTGCCCGATCAGTAACTGGTGGGCGATGGTCGACCCGGCGTTGGCTGGAAAAATCTTCATGGAAGACCCACTGTCTGATCCCAGCACAACAGCTAAGATAACCTTGATCATAGACCATGCCGATGACATGGCGACTGCTTACCAGGAGTATTTTGGCAAGGAATGGACCACCGATGAAGCCATGGCTCCGGATGGTTATGGAGTGGTTCCCGAGAATGCAGGTTACCTGTTCCTCCGCAAGTTAGCTCGCAATCACCCTGTGATGGAACCCGGTGGCGACGAGGTTGACACCGCTTTTGCATCACTGGGCATGGACAAGGCAGTGGAACCGGGTTATGGTCTGACTGGTTGGGATAGCTATGCCACGACACTGGATGGAGAGATCGCCATGGCACCCTGCTTGACCATGAAACCGGTCATTGGGATCCTTAAATCCAACTATTTAGCCATCGCTAATATGGCCCCACATCCCAATGCAGCGAAACTGTTCATCAAATTCGCTATGACGGAAGAGGGTTTCAAACCCTGGAACAAGGTTGGCACTTTCCCCGGGAATTACAATCTTACCGCTTGGGACGGCGCGCCTGATATCAAATCCATATTTGTTTGGCCCAGCGATGATGCCTTCGCTTGGGCAAACAATAGCAAAGTCCGTGACTTCTTCGCGATTGAGCTGCTTACTGCTCCGAAGTAGAAGAAGTTAGTAGAAATCAATCAAGTTCTTATGACACGGACGCAGTATGTCCGTGTCCATAAGAATCGAACAAGAAAGTACCATCGCGAACAGTAACATCGAGTCTTAATCAATTGCGCTTGGTTCCAAAGATTTACCTGGCGTGTTATTCAGGCTTTGAAAAATGCGGAGAAGACCATAATGACAATCAAGGCGGTATTTTTCGATATGGGTGGAACCTTGCAGACCTTCACCTATGATCGTCAATTAAGATTAACTGCCACACCTGGTCTTCAACAATTGCTCGAAAAAGCCGGGATTGATCTGCATCTTGAGAATGAACAGTTATATGAATTAGTAGAAAGAGGATTTGTTCGTTATCATGCTTGGAGGATGGAGTCATTGGATGAATTGCCTTCATATCGTGTCTGGAAGGAATTCATTCTGAAGGATTACGATGTAAATTCAAGCAAGTTGAGATCGTTTGCAGAAGATCTCACACTGTATTATGAAACCCATTATTACTCACGTAAATTGCGCCTTGAAGTACCGCAGGTGTTGGCAAAATTAAAATCCATGGGATTGAAAATCGGCCTGATTAGTAATGTGATCAGTCATGGCCAGGTACCCCTTAATTTAACTGAATATGGAATTATAGATTATTTCAAACCGATCGTGCTTTCCAGTGAATATGGACGCCGGAAACCAGACCCGGCGATATTTCATTATGCAGCCCGACTGGCTAAGGTGCCTACCAGTGAGTCCATTTATGTTGGAGATAGAATTGCTCGTGACGTTCTGGGAGCCAAAAGAGCAGGATTTCGTTTAGCAATCCAGATTGTCCACGACTTTGAAAATGGTGAGGCGGATGAAGGTGCAAAACCTGATGCTGTCATCCACTCATTAACAGAGTTGATCGGGATTATCCAGAAGGAAAATGAGGCATCAAGAAATCCGCAAAGGAGTTCGAAGGAGAAGACTACAACTATTCGGGCATTTCTCTTCGATGCAGGTGATATTTTGTATCATCGACCGAACAAAGGGGAGAAATTTGTTGCTTTCCTTGCAGAAAGAGGATTGAGTGAAAGTGCGGGTAATCCGAGGAAAAGAAGGCGCTTGCAAACCGCAGCCTATAAGGGAGAAATGACCCGGGATGAATATCACGAAGCGCTCCTTCGTTCGTATGGGTTGAATCAGGATGAAGATATCCATCTTGGGAAAAAAGTTATCAACGAAGATGATAACGATATCCATGTTTTCGATGGAGTTGCCGGAACGCTTCGAAAATTAAAAAAGTTGGGCTTTTATCTGGGCATAATCACAGATACTTCTGTGTCCATTTCAACAAAACTGTCCTGGTTCGAAAGCGCCGGCTTCGGAAATGTTTGGGATTCCGTTGTCTCTTCGAAAGAAGTAGGATTGAAGAAACCCCATCCAAAGATATATAAGGTGGCTCTGGATCAGTTGGGTGTAAGAGCCCAAGAAACAGTTTTCGTGGGTCATCTACCCGCTGAATTAAAAGGGGCTAAGCTCTTGGGGATCCATACAGTGGCATTCAATAAAGATACAGGAGCCAGTGCAGATGATGAGATCGAAGAATTTCATGATTTGTTGGACTTACCCTGCATCTATAAATAGGAGTGCGAAAGTTTAGTATGACGGCTAACATTGATGCCATTTTCTTTGATATGGGGTATACACTGCGGAATTCGGTCAAAAATACCGATCCCGAACAGAGGTATCTCGGACTTAATCGCATTATCAAGCTTCTCAAGCTGGATATCTCACTCGTCGATCTGGATAAGAAACTTTCCCGGAGGGCAAATGAGTACAAAAAGTGGGCGCAAAAGACTTTGACTGAGTTGGATGAGCAGGAACTGTGGATGAAGTGGATGCTGCCCGATGTCCCGGCGAAGAAAGTCAAACAGCACGCTGCCCAATTGAATGCCTTCTGGCGGGAAATAGTTAGCACCAAAGTCATCTTTCCGGAATCCCGGGAAGTCATTCAAGAACTCTTCAAGCGCGGATACCGTATTGGATTGATAAGTAATACGACGAGCAGCAGTGAAGCTCCTCTCACAGTCAAGGAATTGGGACTGGATGATTGTGTTGAATACATAGCTCTTTCAAATGTTATTGGCAAACGAAAACCGGATCCGGAAATATTCTGGAACGCCACAAAAGCCATGCGGGTGGACCCGGGTCGATGTGCTTATATTGGAGATAAACCGAGCCGCGACGTAGCCGGCAGCAGGAATGCTGGCTTTGCCAAGGTGATCCTCATTCAATGGCCGGGAAAAGAAAATAAGAAAATCGAGGATCATAATCTACAGCCAGACCATCTTGTCAAAAATCTGAAATCCCTTCTAAAGATTTTTCCAAGCCGATATCCAACCATCAAACGAGAATGGATCCCCAGGCTTACGAAGAAAACAGAAAAATCCCAATGGAATGCTTCTCTATCCACCATGTGGATGATGGGAAGATTTGCTGACTTCGATGATTTCCAAAAAGCCGCTCATGAAATGGGTTTCCGGGGTGTGGAGCTAAATCATCAATTGGATTCCCGCTTGTTGGAAGAGAAAAAAATCCGCCTTGGATTGATCAGCGGAGTTCATGAACCTTGCCCGGCTGATGTTCCGATGAACGTATTAAAAGAGACCGACTGGTTGATCTCATCGCTCGACGAGGAAAAACGTCAGCAGGGACTTCGTATGATCAAGCGCAGCATCAACCTGGCTCATCAGTTGGGTGTTCCCCGGATTATCCTTCATGCCGGGCAAATCCAGGGGACTGGTGATCTGGAAGAAAAGATCAGAAAACTGTATCAGCATGGAAAACAAAAATCTTTGGAATACAAGCAGCTTGCTGCGAAAGCAAGAAAAATCTTGGAAAAG
>JBGQAS010000309.1:0-3170 GCA_041494435.1 Anaerolineaceae bacterium
CGATAAATATGAAGAAATTAAGCAGTTAATCGAATGTACCGCAGATTTTATGCAGATATCTCGTTCAGACCTTGATCACTCAATTTGGAAGTACATGACAAGAAAAACCTCAACAGGAGAATAGTATTTGAATGTATGAAAATATATTCTGAAAAAGAATATTAGTAATGCTGTTTTGAGCAAAGTAAATTGAATATTGTATAATTAATAACTTCCGATTATTTAACATAATCAGAAGCTATTAATATTTTTTGTATTTAGTAGGCTTTACCGAACCTTTATCCCGAATTACTTCGCCTGATCTGCCGGCTGGTGACGTGGTCGCACCAATCCAGGACGGCCTCCGGATGCTGGACGCCGGCAATTCCATCAGCTAACAAAACGGGCTTGAAACCGCGCTCGATGGCACCGCGGTAGGTGCTTAACACACATTTTTCCGTCAAATATCCAGCAACCAGCAGGTCCTGGGCTTTCAGAGCGTGCAGCGTTCCTGCAAGCTGTGACTTCCAAAAAGCATTCTGAAAATGCTTTCGCATAAGGATTTCTGTACCATCCAGATCCATCCCGGGATAGATCTTCCAACCTGGAGAATGAGCGGGAAGCTTGGCTGAGGTATGCTGGATGACGATCACTGGCTGGGAGCGCTCCCGGAAGAATTTAAGCACGCGATTGATCACAGGGATCGTTTTCTCAAATGCTGATAAATTCGGATTTTTGTCTTCGAAGAGATCGCACTGAGGATCCAGGAGCAGGAAAACTTTTTTCATACAGTCCTATTATAGGAAAAGCCTGCCTTTTTTACAACACACCTGCCCTTATCAGAGCTGCATGCTATAATTTTGAATTCGGTTTGCCTATGGGAATTCTGTTTCAATTCAGAGCCAATAGCAAAGAGTTTTAGATAAAAAGCGCTTTGAAGGAGCAATATCATGCCTGGCTTTCCATGGTCAATGTTCTTTGCACTGTTTGGTTTAGGCGTGTTTGGGGGCTTGGCGGTAATTCCGTATTCTTTCACCATCAATCGAGACAAAGTATCCCAGGCAAAGTTGTCACAACCGGTCCTGGCGCTGATCGGCTTCGCGCAAACCGCCGTGCTGATGGCGGTGGCGGTCGGCGTGGGTCTGCTTGCTGCCAAGCCGGTCGGCTTGGACGCCCCATACATCCGGGCGGCGCTCGCCAGGAACGCTCGCAGGAACGCTCGCAGGAACGCCTGTAGCAGTTCCCGTTCACGAGTCTGCTGCCAATTTCCATAGGCCTGGGTGTGCTTTCCTTCGTAGTGATCGCACTACTGGAGCGCTTTGTGTTCGCACCACGTATACCTGAAGCGCTGAGCACCAGCGACGTCAAGGCAAAGGCGTGGACGCGCTTTTTGGCGTCGTTTTATGGCGGAATCGATGAAGAAATCCTGCTGCGCCTGTTCATAGTCTCAGATTAGCCTGGATTTTGGGCCGTTTTTGGGTCAATGCCAGTGGTATGCCAACAAATGGCGCCCTTCTGGACGGCAATCATCATGGCGGCCATCCTTTTCGGGCTGGGACATCTGCCGGCGACCAAAGCCATAGTGCCGCTGACCACCATGATCGTCGTACGGGCTGTAGTGCTCAATGGCCTTGCCCGGGATCGCTTTCGGCTGGCTTTACTGGCGTTACGGCTTGGGAGGCTGCCATGTGGCTCACTTCAGCGCCGATATCCTGCTGCACCTGATAAGCCCAATGTTTGTCAGGTCGACGGTTAGCTCGATATAACGCATAAAAAGATCCATTTTCCGGAAAAAAGATAAGGGAATAAATGTTCTATAACCAATTTATCTATTAATTTGAATCATCCCCAAAATTATAGGTAAATACTATTCAATTTGAACCATTATCGGTATTTGACTGCGTATAGTAACCCCTGCCCTACAACAAGGGACATGGTAACCCTGGTAAAGCTGTTTCAGGAGTGGATATTCTTTGATCGAAGCCAACCCCTTTTCTCCCAAGCATCCACATATTTGGGATCCGGCCAGCTTTCAACCGGAGTGAAGTCTGAAAATTCAACCGGGAAAATAAGACCACGCTGATCTGGTTTTGACCAACCGAATTCGATCTCACGATTACAATTCCCACAGTTTACAAAATATTCATCGCTTTCCGGGTCCGCTTCACTCTCGAATTTTTCATATTCTTCAGGTTCAGAATCGGAATCATCTTCCTCAAAATCACTGAAGTCGCCCGTCTGGACTACCCTATCTTCATCCTCTTCGCGGTCTTCCCGGTCCTCATTGTGTTCATTTTCTTCGTCTCCTTCGACCTTTTCCTTGAACGCGTATTGCCAGTGATGGTTTTCCTTGAGCGGTCCCCATTCCTGCCAACGCTCGCTATCCGGTCCTGCCAGGACATTCCATGCATGAGTAACAATCAGTTCATGACCACCACAGGATATGCAGGTAAATTTATATTCGCCATTTTCTTTCATGCGAGTGCTCCTTTTTCCATACCGATGATTCCGAGAGTGAGGATCATTCTCCCTAACCTAAATTCACCCTGACGATATCGCTTTCGTGACAATGTCATTTCATTATGAATTCATTGTAGATAAGAACTTGAAAGAGAGGCATCAGAATTATGTAATCAAAAGAAATCCACCTTGCTATGTTGCCAAACGGTGCATGCGTCCATGCTGGTAACGAACCTGTTTTTCTGAATCCCGGAGGATTTCCTGGTGCGATGTGCAGGCAGAGTTGTGGAAAATCGCCGCTCACTCCGAAGCGGCATGCTATAATTTTGACTTCGCCCTACCCTCACGGTTTCTTGGAGAAACCGTAAAATCAAACATCGCAGGAGAAGAATCATGATGAAGTTCCACAGGGTATCATTCGCAATTATTATTGGAGTCATTTGCTTATTTCTAGCCAGCTGTGCCCCGGGAAAAGGCGGACCCACGCTGACACCGGTCCCGGTGAATACATCTGCCCCCCAACCTGACTCCACTCAGACTGAGAATTCCGTCCTCTTCGAGTGGCAAGGGGTGCCGATAATGCCTGGAGCGATATCGGGTGAACAAAATGCAGTGGGTGATTATTCCTTCACGACCCCTGTTTCTTCCGAGGACCTTATCGCCTATTATGAATTGCACATGCCTGAACTGGGTTGGCAGCAGCGTTCCGATATCGACACGGGGAGCGACTA
>JBGQAS010000167.1:0-5205 GCA_041494435.1 Anaerolineaceae bacterium
GGTTGAGGAGTTGGCAATACAGATGAATTCGATCCAGTGCTTACCAGCGTGCCGAAGGCTTGAATGGCAGCGATGGAAGTTGTTTGGCAGATCCCCGGGTTACCGATCAATTGAGCCATCACTGTGGCACCACGATCCCCCAGGCTCGCAAACCGGCTTTTAGCCAGTTGTTCGGCAAGGGGATTCGTGCTGTTGGCGGCATAAGAATCAATGGCCATGCAAAGATATTGCTGCTGCAAATCCTGACGCAGATGATAAGGGGCGGCATCGTACCATTGGACCGGCCAAATCCACCAGCCCAAAATGGGCAATCCGATGATCAACCCCACCAGCAACCCGGCGACGGCAGCGATTAAAGGCTTTTTGAACCATTGTTTTATCGTATTCATCCCTCTTGCTCCTGATATCTAGTCATTTTTCCTAACTTCAGCTTATTTATTGTTCAATTGGCTAAAGTTGCAACTTTCATGCCGTAACTTCGCTTGGTTCCAATATTTTCTCCAAAAGAAAAGTCTCTTCGCATTGGGTGCATTGCACTTCCCTCTTATTGTTGATCACCAGCATCCCTCCGCAATTTGGGCATGGGTTCGGGATGGGTTTTTTCCACGAGGTGAAATCACAGGCAGGGTAATTCGAGCAGGCATAGAACACACGATGTTTGCGGGTTTTTCTTTCCACCACATCACCGCCATCCTTGGGACAAGTCACCCCAATCTTTTCCAACCAGGCTTCGGTATATCGGCATTCCGGAAAACCGCTGCAGGAAATGAATTTGCCATACCTCCCCCAGCGGATCACCAAATCCTTACCACACTCAGGACAAGCCCGGCCAATTTTCTCCAACTCCATTTTGTGCTCAGGCATTTCTGCCTGGGCTTTTTTGAGCTGAGGTTCAAATTCTTCATAAAACGCCGAAATTACTTTGACCCATTTTTCTGTTCCCAAGGCAATCTTGTCAAGGTCGGCTTCCATCTTGGCGGTAAAACCGGTGTTGATGAAATCGGAAAAGTGATCTACCAACAAATCATTGACCAGAATGCCTGTATCCGTTGGGCTCAAACGCTTGGCTTCCCGTAAAACATATCCCCTCTCCTGGATGGTGGAAAGGATAGGTGCATATGTAGAAGGTCGACCAATGCCATATTCTTCCAGCACCTGCACAAGGGAGGCTTCCGTATATCGTGGTGGGGGTTCTGTGAAATGCTGTTCCGGGTTCAACTTGACCAGAATCTGTTTCTGGTTTTCTTCGAGACCCGGTGGGATGCGCACATCTTCGGCTTCTTCAGGTTTCTTGTCCTCATCTTCAGCTTCTTCATAAACTACAAGATATCCCGAGAATTTGACGGTTGATCCGCTGGCGCGCAGAAGGTAAATCCTTGTGACATTGCGGGAACTCACTTCCACTGAAACCGTATCGTATACTGCCGCTTCCATTTGAGATGCCATGAAGCGCTGCCAGATAAGCCGGTACATCTTGTACTGATCCAGGCTAAGGAATGGTTTCATTTTTTCAGGAACCCGTAACACCGATGTTGGGCGGATGGCTTCATGGGCTTCCTGCGCAGAGACGGCTCGGGTTTGATACTTGGGAGGTTCAGCCGGGAGGAATTCCTTGCCATATACTTCCTGGATGTACTTGCGGGCTTCTTGCTGGGCAACTTCAGCAATGTTGGTGGAATCGGTACGCATGTACGAGATCAGCCCTGTTGTGCCATCTTCGCCGACATCCAAACCTTCGTAGAGTTGCTGGGCGAGGATCATTGTACGGCGGGCGGTATAACCCAATCTGCGGGAAGCTTCCTGCTGCAAGGTGCTTGTAATGAAAGGAGCAGATGGTCTACGGCGGCGTTCGCCTTTCTTGATGCGAGAGATGAAATACTCCGCTTTTTCCATCTCGGCGACAATCCCATCTACGGTGGCTTTATCAGCCATGCCGGGATCTTTTTCATCAATCTTCGCCAACTTGGCGATGAAGGTTTGTTTGCCACCTTCAGGTTTGAATTCGGCGGAAATGCTCCAGTACTCGACCGGATTGAATGCGTCGATCGCTCGTTCCCGCTCCACAATCAGGCGTAAGGCAACGGATTGAACCCGGCCGGCGGAAAGCCGGCTGCGGACTTTCTCCCAAAGCAGTGGGCTGATACCATAACCGACCAAACGATCGAGGACTCGCCGTGCCTGTTGAGCGTCCACCAGATCCATATTGATGCTGCGGGGATTCCCAAATGCTTCCTGAATGGCATTTTCCGTAATTTCATGGAAAACCACCCTCTTGGAAAGGTTTGCTGGAACCTCTGCCGCTTCCAGAAGATGCCAGGCAATTGCTTCGCCTTCCCGGTCAGGGTCGGTGGCGAGGTAGATTTCTTCGGCATGCTTAGCCAGTTCCTTTAATTCCTTTACAACAGCTTTTTTCTCATTCGGCACCCGGTATTTTGGCGCAAAGTCATGCTCCACATCAACAGATAGCTGTGAACGGAGAAGATCGCGTACATGTCCTACAGAAGCTCGGACTGTATACCCCTTGCCCAGGAATCGTCCTACGGTCTTTGCCTTGGCGGGAGACTCGACGATAACGAGCTTTCCCTCACGCCCTGCCATGAGATCCCGCTCCGGAGGCGTCATTCCTTCATGCGCAGGTGTACGCCCAATCCGATACAGCGTGGTACCGCAAACACCGCACTTTCCCTTGGTGAAGGCAGCTCCAACGGCATTAAAACCCGCCTCCGGGTTTTGAATTTCTCTTTTTTGCTTGCATTTATCACAATAGGTTTCCACGAAAAACTCCTAAATATACTTTGTCAATTTCTTGCTCTTCAGTAAATTCACCAGGTCTCTTACCTTCTGGGAATCCTTGCGAGGACAAACCAGCAAGGCATCCTTGGTATCGATGATGATCATATCCTTGATGCCAATGGTGGCGATCAGTTTTTGAGGGTCCTCAGAAGAAAGCAATGAACCATTTGTTACTATCAGTTCTGTATTTCCTTTTAATACTATATTACAATTTTCATCTGGAGGAAAAACCTCAAAAAGAGATTCCCAGCTTCCCACATCGTTCCAACCCAAATCACTAGCCTGGATCATACATACATTTTCCGATTTTTCCATGATGCCATAATCAATCGTTTGCGGATGGATGGATGCCCACATGATTTTTCGGGCGATATCATCTCTTGCGATCGGTTCAGAACAAAATCGGGCGATAGTATCAGAAAGTTCCGGCATCCATTTTTGAATTTCAGAGAGGATGGTCCTGGTTTGCCAAACAAACATACCCGAATTCCAGGCATGGTCTCCTGATTTTACAAATTGCTCTGCTTTTTGCTTGTCTGGTTTTTCCTTGAATTGGATCACCCGGAAAGCGGGCAGATGGTTGAAGTCGCCGATTGTACTACCAAAATGAATATATCCGTATCCTGTATTGGCAGATGTCGGCTTTATCCCCAGGGTAACCAACAAATCCTTTTTCGAAAGGAGATAAGCTGAAACCAGGATTTCCTGAAAAACCTTATCATTTTTGATGAGATGATCAGCAGTCAAGACCGCCATAATGGAATCCGAGTCTCGATCCGATAAAACCTTTGCACCCCAAGCAATCACAGCAGCCGTACCTTTGGGTTCAGGTTCAAGCAAGAAATTATGCGCAGATAAACCAGGTACCTGTTTCAGGAACGCATCTGCCTGTTCCTCGCTGGTTACTATCAGGACTCGTTCCAAAGGGAACAACCCTTTCAAACGGTCGATGGAAAGCTGAAACAAGCTCCGCTCACCCGAAAAAGCCAGCATTTGCTTGGGGTGATCATGCCTCGAAAGAGGCCAAAGTCGTGTCCCTCCTCCGCCGGCCATGATAACCGCGTAATAATGATTCATTCCTTTATCAGGCGTCATATTTTTCCACCGCTTCCCGGATCACCATATAGGAAGTCCCTTCCACCTGCCGAACCATACCTTTTAGTTCGAGGATCGTCAAGGCCGCTGAAACCTTATCCGCAGTGAGCCCAGCTCGGGAGGTAATTTCATCGATGGGCAGAATATCGTTTTCCATCACTTCAATCAACCTGGATTCTATCTCATCCCCCGGCATTAACAACCGGGCTTGCTTGTATTCCTGCACTTGTTCCAGGTTAAGTAACTCCAATACATCCTGTGGTTTCAGGTAAGGATGAGCACCCTCACGGATCAGACGGTTGCAGCCTTTACTTTGAGGTGCCAGGATATTTCCGGGGACAGCAAACACTTCCCTGCCCTGCTCTGCTGCAAAGGTGGCCGTGATCAGTGCACCGCTAGTTTCTCCGGCTTCCACTATGACCACTGCCTGGGAAAGTCCGGAAATGATGCGATTGCGTTGAGGAAAATTGTTGGCATCTGGTGGAGTCCCGGGAGGAAATTCCGAAAGAATGGCTCCCTTTTGAACGATTTCTTCGATCAATTTCTTGTTTTCCGGGGGATAAATCTGATCAATCCCACAACCCAGAACTGCCAGGGTTCGGCCGTCATTCTTGATTGCAATAGAGTGAGCTGTGGAATCTACTCCGCGGGCGAGCCCACTCACAACAGTCACCCCATTAATCGCGAGGAAAGCTGCCAGGTCTTCCGTCACTTGTCGACCGTAAACCGTTATGCGCCGGGTACCGACTACGGCCACCGCCCAATCGTCCTCAGCTTTGATTTCTCCACGCATGTATAACACAGGAGGAGGTTGGTCGATTTCCTTCAACCTTCGAGGATAAATTTCATCTTCCCATGTAATGAGTTTGATGTCTTTCTTGAGGAGATTGTCCCAGATCTTTTGCAGGTCAAATTGGTTCCGGGTTAGTTGTATGTTCTCGATGGTTTTTGAGGGGATTCCAAGTTCTGCAAAGCTTTCGATAGGCGCATTCCAGGCAGTTTCGAGATCACCGAAATGATCCAGTATTGCCCGGGTCCGAACCGCACCTATCCCCTTGACATAATTAAATCCCACCCAATACGCTTTTGGGTCCATATTACCAATTATTATAACCACTCAGGAAGAAGTACATCTACCCGGCGGGTCTTTGAATCAATTGAGAGGATCACACTTTCGATCACGGGAAGTAGAATTTCCTTCCCTTCAGCAGATAAAACTACCATCACATCATTGGCACCGGTCTCCAGCATATCCGAGACAGAACCAATTTTGGTATCTTTTTCAAACACATCCATGCCAATCAATTCGTGAAAATA
>JBGQAS010000351.1:0-2827 GCA_041494435.1 Anaerolineaceae bacterium
GACGGTCAAACAACAACCCGAAGCTGCCGATGTTTTCATTATTGCCGTCCCAACCCCCTTCTACGATGACAAACGGGCAGACATGCGTGCCGTGATCTCTGCAGCAGAATCCATCGTTCCACACCTGCGCAAAGGCAACCTAGTCGTGCTCGAGTCCACTTCACCTCCGCGCACCACCATTGACCTGATCATCCCCATACTTGAAAAATCGGGGCTGAAGGCTGGCAAGGGATTCCTGGCAGCTTATTCCCCCGAGAGGGTTCTGCCGGGTCAAATCCTCAAAGAATTGATCGAAAATAATCGCGTGATTGGCGGTATAGATGATGCCTCTTCCCAAGCCGGACGCGATTTGTATTCGGTGTTTGTGAAAGGACAGATTTTCACCACCACCGCCACCACGGCAGAGATGGTGAAATTGATGGAGAACACTTACCGAGATGTCAACATTGCCATCGCGAATGAGTTTTCACGCCTGGCGGATCGTTTCGGCATCGATGTTTGGGAAGCCATTCGGCTCGCCAATAAGCATCCCCGAGTGAAAATATTGAACCCGGGACCGGGTGTGGGAGGTCATTGCATCAGCGTGGATCCCTGGTTCCTGGTGGAAGCAGCCCCTGACATTACTCCTCTTGTCCGCACTGCCCGCCAGGTGAACGATTCCCAACCCCATTTTGTCATTGAACTGGTAAAACGGGCTTTGAAAGGATCCCTGGCAGGGAAAAAGGTTGCTGTGTTAGGATTGTCCTTCAAACCCGATGTAGATGATCTCCGGGAAAGCCCAGCCGTGGAAGTAGCTCATTTGCTGAGCAAGGAAGGGATGCAAGTGTCCGCTTTCGAACCTTTCAAACCCGATGCCACCTTTGAAGGATTTTCCACAGTACCGACTATGGATCATGCCATCGCGAAGGCAGACGTCATTCTTTTCCTGGTTGGTCATACCCAGTTCAAGAATTTGAACCCCAAGGTGATCAAGAAAAATACAAACGCCAGCATCATCGTGGACTGTGTCAACAGTCTCGATCCCAAGGCGTGGCAGGCGGCAGGCTTACAGGTTTTTCGCCTTGGAGTGAACAGCTGATTTTCAGAAAATGAAAAAAATTAGAGTTCTGACCATATTTGGTACCCGTCCTGAAGCCATCAAACTGGCTCCCGTGATCCAGGAACTGCAGCACACAAATGGAGTTGAATCCATGGTTTGTGTGACTGCCCAGCATCGGGAAATGCTGGACCAGGTGCTGAACCTGTTTGATATTCTTCCCGATTTCGACCTAAATTTGATGAAACCGGATCAACTTCTTTCCGCTTTAACGGCTGAAATATTCTCCCACCTCGATCCGATCCTCGAAAAAACTCAACCTGATTGGGCGTTGGTTCAGGGAGACACGACCACAGCCATGGCAGCCAGTATCGCAGCCCATTACCGCCGCATCTTTGTGGGACATGTGGAAGCTGGTTTGCGTACTCATAACAAATGGCAACCCTTTCCGGAAGAGACCAATCGCCGTATTGTAACTGCGGTGGCAGATCTCCATTTCGCCCCGACAAATCTAAGCCAGCATAATTTGCTAAATGAGCATATCGATCCCAGCCTGATCGTTGTCACCGGAAACACAGTAATTGATGCCCTTCAGTGGATCACAAAGCAACCGGAACCGGATTCGGTCAAATCCCTGCTATCAAAAATGGATATTAAACCCGGTGGCAAAGAGTTGATCCTGATCACCGCTCATCGCCGGGAAAGTTTTGGCAAACCCGTTGAAGATATCTGCGGTGCCATACTCACCCTGGCTCGCAAGTATTCTGACCATCTACAGTTCCTATATCCGGTTCATTCCAACCCGCATATTCATGAACCTGTTTTCCGGTTGCTTTCCGGAGTTGCGAATATTCACCTGACAAGTCCGCTGGAATACATCGAGTTGATCCATACCCTCTCCCACGCCAAGCTAGTCCTCACCGATTCTGGTGGTATCCAGGAAGAAGCCACTGGGCTTGGTAAACCAACCTTAGTTCTGAGAGAAGTTACCGAAAGACCCGAGGGTGTTGAAGCAGGCGTGCTCGAGTTGGTGGGGACCAACCCGGAAAAAATAGTCGCGTCCTCGGTGAGGTTACTGGAAAACAAAACCATCTACGAGCGGATGGCACATGCAGCGAATCCTTACGGGGATGGTCATGCGTCCGAGCGGATAGTCCATTCCTTGTTGGAACATTCAGCCAGCAAATGACGGAATCCATCTGTCTCATCCCAAAGCTTCACGGTGTCGGCGGACCCTCCTCTTTCCAGGGTCGGTTGAAAGCTGGCCTGGAGCAAAGGGGTTTCACCGTTCACTTCGATCCGGATCGCAAAGACACTTCTGTCATCCTGGTCATCGCCGGAACTCGCCATATGCTAAAACTGTCCCGGGCGAAGAAAAGGGGAGTCCGCATCATCCAGCGCTTAAATGGCATGAACTGGACTCACCGCATGGCGAATACAGGTATGCGCCACTATTTGCGCGCTGAGATGAACAACTGGATCTTGGCGACTATCCGAAGTTCGCTTGCATCCGAGATCGTGTATCAAAGCCATTTCACGAATGAATGGTGGAACCTGCAATACAGCGAAGTTCGCGTTCCTTCCCGCGTGATATGGAATGGCGTGGAATTGGACATATTCTCTCCCAAAGGGACTTCGAACCTACCCAAGGACCGCATCCGCATCCAGGTGACTGAGGGGCATTTAGGGGGTGGGCATGAATTGGGATTGAGGAATGCCATCCGTTTTGCCCAGGCATTGAAACCTCATCTCCAGCAACCCCTGGAAATGGTCGTTGCCGGGGATGTACCC